>NZ_JBHSKS010000005.1:0-228897 GCF_042657405.1 Algoriphagus aquatilis | reverse complement strand
GGGCTGACGCCTCAAAAATCAATTTCTCCGACTTCGTCAACATCCAGAAAAAATTACAAGCACTCAAAAAATCAGATAATCCTACACTAGCAGCAGCGTTTCATACCAGAAATTAGCCAAACTTGAGCGGCTGGACACTTGTCCAGCCGTTTTTTGAAATTTTATTAGTCTTAATTAATTGGAAATGTACTGCTCTGATCTATTGAATTGCAGGCATTAATTATCTCTCATTTCAGCTTGATAATCCAGTCCATCCAGATTTCTTTTCAGCTTGCCAAAGTGCTTTTTCAGATTACCTGACTCCCCGGTCTTTTTCAACTTTTCTTCCAAGATTTTGGTGATCTCTTTGGTACCGTTTTTTCCAACTGTGATGGTCATAGCAAATTGGTTAAGTAGGAGATAGACATTCAAGCGATTGATTTCTTGATTCTTTCGATTTAAATAAAAGCTGTGAATCAAAAAAAGGCCAAGTGAGTTCAAAGCTAATTTTTAGCACTTCCCTTTTCCACTTCAAAAAAGAACACTTCCGAATCCAACTCTCCCAAAATCCCTCTGGATCGCTCGGGGCGAGCATCCGTCAGAAAGATCTGCCCAAAAGTTCCTTTCGACACCAAGTCCATCAGCTTGGCGATCCGGTCATCGTCAAGCTTGTCAAAAATGTCATCCAAGAGAAGTAGTGGCTTTTCTCCTTTGGCTTGCTCAAAGATTTGAAACTGGGCCAGCTTCAAAGCGATGATAAAGGACTTCTGCTGTCCTTGACTTCCGATTTTGCGAAGCGGATGATCTCCAATGCGGAACTCAAAGTCGTCTTTGTGAATGCCGGCATTGCTGTTTTTGGTGGCCAGGTCCTTTTGCCGCAGGCTCAGAAAGTAAGCTTCAAAGTCCTCTCTCAAGGCTTCCGTTTCGTAGATCACTTCTACTTTTTCTCTGCCAAGCGAAATCTCCTCGTAATATTCCTGAAGTACCGGCCCCATTTCCTGCATCAAGTCTGCCCGTCGCTGGGCAAGTAGGATGCTGAGTCGGATGAGTTCCTGATCATAGCTTCCGAGCAGGGTCAGGTCCCGCCTGCCCGTCTCGGCAAACTGCTTGAGTAGGGCATTGCGCTGCTTGAGAAAGTGATGGTAGCGGATCAACTGATCGAGGTAGCTGCGATCGAGTTGGGAGATGAGTCCGTCGAAAAATTTTCGTCGGCCTTCACTGCCTCCTTTGATGAGTTCGGTATCGTCCGGCGCAATCAGGACGAGCGGGATGAGACCGACATGCTCGCTGGTTTTGTCAAGAGCCTTTCCGTTTTGGAAGATCTGCTTCTTTTTCCCTGCCTCAAAAGAGCAGCGAACTTCCAGAGGTTTTCCTTCGATTTGGAGCTTCCCTTTGATGGTGAAAAAATCCATCCCATGGGAAATATTCAGGCTATCACTGCTTTGCACCGCACTTTTGGTGAGGGACAGGTAGTGGATGCCATCCAGGATGTTGGTTTTGCCACTGCCATTCAGTCCCAAAAAGCAATTGATCTGAGGGCTGAAAATCAGGCTGGTTTTGAGGTGGTTTTTAAACTGGATGAGGTCGAGAGACTCCAGAATCATGAAGGCAGGGAATTATTTGGGTGGCATCCTGATTTTTAGGTCGGGATTACTATATTTGGGGCCTAAAATAGCATATTTTGATTAGTACGATATGGCAAAGAAAACTGCAGCGGCTAAGTCCAAAGTGAAATATTCCAAAGAAACCTATGCTTACTGGTATGAAAGCATGCTCTTGATGAGAAGGTTTGAGGAGAAAGCGGGTCAGCTTTATGGCCAGCAAAAAATCAGAGGTTTCTGTCACCTGTACATTGGACAAGAGGCTTGCGCTTCCGGCGCCATCACAGCCTTGACCAAGGATGACAAGTGGATTACCGCTTACCGTTGCCATGCCCAGCCACTGGGATTGGGAACCGATCCGGGAGCAGTAATGGCTGAATTGTACGGCAAGGCTACCGGTACCACCAAAGGTAAGGGAGGCTCCATGCACATTTTCGACAAAGAAAGAAACTTCATGGGTGGTCACGGAATCGTAGGTGCACAGGTACCTATGGGTCTTGGAATCGCCTTTGCTGAAAAATACGCCGGTACCAAGAATGTCTGTATCACCAAAATGGGTGACGGTGCAGTTCGTCAGGGTGCCGTGCACGAAGCATTTAACCTAGCGATGTTGTATAAGTCTCCGGTGATTTTTGTGATCGAAAACAATGGATACGCCATGGGTACTTCTGTAGCCCGTACGTCCAATGTGACGGAGCTATACAAAATTGGTGAAGCGTATGACATGCCTTCCTTCCCTGTGGATGGGATGGATGTGGAAGCAATCCATGAGGCGGTGTACGAAGCTGCAGAAAGAGCGAGAAGAGGTGATGGTCCGACCTTGTTGGAATTCAGAACCTACCGCTACAAAGGGCACTCCATGTCCGATCCTCAAAAGTACCGTACCAAAGAGGAAGTAGAGGAATACAAACAGCGCGACCCGATCGAGCAGGTACTTGGTACGATCCGAGAAAACAACATCATGACCGAAGAGGAAATTGAGGCTGTAGTAAAGAAAGTAAAAAAGCAGGTGGATGATGCGGTGAAATTTGCCGAAGAATCGCCTTGGCCTGATGGAATGGATGCCTTCAAGGACGTGTACGTTCAGGAAGACTATCCATTTGTGATGGAATAATTCCCCTATCTAAGTCACAGAAAGCCATGAAGTCTTTCGCACTTCGTGGCTTTTTTATTGGCACTTGTGAATTTGATAAAAACCGTATATTTGCGACCGAAATTTTGAGTAATATGGCAACCAAGCAATCTAAAAAAGCAGACCAAAACGAACTTCTCGAAAACCCAGAAGTGATCGCAGAGCGAATCGGTAAAGGCGAGGCTTTTTTGAAAGAGAATAGCAAAATATTGGCGGGCGTGATCGCCGCTGCAGTGATTTTGATCGGTGGAATTCTTTTCTTCCAGATCAACACTCAAAACCAAAATGAAAAAGCACAGGCTGAGATGTTTCAGGCGGTGTATTTCTTTGAGCAGGACAGTGTGGATTTTGCTCTTAATGGTGACGGAATCAACAAAGGTCTTATCTCTATTGTAGAGGACTATCCACGTACAGATGCAGCCAATCTTGCCAATTTCTACATTGGATCGATCTACCTTTCTCAAAAGAAATTCCAAGAAGCATTGACGCATTTGGAAGATTTCTCTTCTGATGACTATTTGGTACAGTCAAAAGCATATTCTTTGATCGGTGATGCCAACTTGGAATTGGGCAATATCGATGCCGCCATCTCGCAATACACTAAAGCTGCGCGTACCAATGAGAATAAATTCATGTCTCCAAAGTACTTGGCTAAGCTTGCTGTAGCCCAGGAAGAAGCAGGTAAGATTGAGGACGCGATTAAGACGTACACTGAGATCGAAGAGAAATATTATGAATCATTTGAGTACGCTGCTGCTCGAAAACATAAAGCTCGCTTAGAAGGCCTTGCCGCTAAGTAATGCTTCTTTTGTATGCATACTAGAAGAGTAAGGCCTTAGGGTCTTACTCTTTTTTGTTTTAATCCACTCCAAAATCAACTATTTATGGCCACCTCACTCAAAAGCCTAAGCGAGTACAGTTCAAAAAATATCCTGGACATCAGTGCAAAGAAGTTTGCCATCGTGGTGTCTGAATGGAACGAAGAAGTGACAGAAGCTCTTTACTCCGGGGCCTTTCAGACGCTGCTTCAGCATGGAGCGAAAAAAGAAAATATCATCCGAAAGAATGTTCCCGGCTCTTTTGAGCTTTCCCTTGCGGCACAATGGTGCGCACAGGATGAAGGCATCGATGCGGTGATTTGTTTGGGTTGTGTGATCCAGGGCGAAACCCGTCACTTTGACTTTATATGTGATGCAGTCGCACATGGGATTACCAATGTCAGCTTGAAATACAACAAGCCCGTGATTTTTGGTGTTTTGACCCCAAATACCCAACAGCAGGCTCTTGACCGTGCGGGAGGAAAGCATGGAAATAAAGGGGATGAAGCAGCCATCACGGCAATCAAAATGCTCGGATTTTAATTTCAAACCTATATAGACTCTAGTTATGAAAATCATGAAGTTTGGCGGTACCTCCGTGGGCCGTCCAGAGCGCATGCACCAGGTTAAAGACCTGATTACCCGTGGGGACGAACCTACCATCGTGGTACTTTCCGCACTGTCCGGCACTACCAATGCCTTGGTAGGTATCGGAGAAGCCTTGGCTGCAGGAGATAAATCCCTGGCAAAAGAGCGTATAGATACGCTGCATGCCCATTATTTGGCCTTTTACCCTGCTCTGGTACAGACTGCCGAGGCAAGAGCAAAGGCAGAAGAGATCATTAAGGAGCACTTTGAGTTTTTGAATATTCTGTTGAAAATCTCCTTTAATGAGGCGATCAACCGCGATATCCTAGCTCAGGGGGAATTGCTTTCCACCAAGCTGTTTTTCACGCTTTTGGGAGAGTTACAAATCCCTGCGGTGTTCCTTCCTGCCTTGGATTTCATGAGTATTGATGAGAATTCTGAACCAGAACTTCCAAAGATCTCTGAAAAGCTGAAGGCCATTTTGGCTCAGCATCCTAAGGAGAGACTGTTTATCACCCAAGGATATATCTGCAAAAATCACCGAAATGAAGTCGATAACCTCAAACGTGGAGGAAGTGACTACACAGCATCTTTGGTGGCGGCTGCCATCAATGCTTCGGTGTGCGAAATCTGGACCGACATTGACGGCATGCACAACAATGACCCGAGAGTCGTGGACCGTACCCGTCCGATTGCTGAAATGTCCTTCGACGAGGCAGCCGAGTTGGCCTACTTTGGAGCTAAAATCCTCCATCCCGCTTCCATCTGGCCTGCACAGTTGTATAACGTGCCCGTGAAATTGCTCAACACTATGGAGCCTACCGCTCACGGTACCTTGATCAAAGCTGAAGTAGAGACGACCGGAGTAAAAGCCATTGCGGCCAAGGACGGCATCACCGCCATCAAGATCAAATCAAGCCGTATGCTTTTGGCGTATGGGTTTTTGAGAAGGATTTTTGAAGTGTTTGAAAAATACAAGACACCGATTGATATGATCACCACCTCCGAAGTTGCGGTTTCCGTGACCATTGATGACCTGAGCCATTTAGAGCAGATTCAGGCGGAGTTGGAGAGCTTTGGCACGGTGGAGATCGACCGTAATCAGGCGATCATCTGCGTGGTAGGCAATAAAGTAGCCGAGACCAAAGGAGCGGTACAGTCCGTATTGGATTCATTGATTAATATTCCGGTACGTATGGTGTCTTTTGGAGGAAGTAAGCACAATGTGTCCATCCTCGTAGATGCGCAGTATAAAACTCAAGCATTAAAAAGTTTGAACGAAGGAGTTTTCACTTGGTAAAATATACAATGCCACAGATGCTCAGATTTTATCTGTGTTATCTGTGGCTAACCCTTTATTCCTAATTTCATCTCATGCAAAAAGAAAAGCCTGGATTTCTTCAGCGCCTCCAGACCAAATGGAAATTGGATAGTCTATTTCAGGTCGTGATGGTGTTGGTGGTATTTGCCTGCACTGGCTTTACCATTTTGTTTATCAAAAATCCGATTCTTGACTTTTTTGGGATCGAGCGGGGAGGAGGTCAGGGATTTGTCAATACGGTTTTGTACTTGCTTTTAGTATTGCCGCTCTATCAGATTATCCTACTGATCTATGGATTTATTTTCGGGCAGTTTAACTTCTTTTGGGAAAAGGAAAAGCAAATCTTTAGACGAATCGGAAAGCTTTTTGGTAAGAAAGGAAATTAACTGAATTACAATCTTTTAATTACGATTTCAGAATTACGATTTACGACATTCAAACGTACTTCAGAGATTATACCATGAATCTAATCTTCTGAAAATAGTAATTGGGGTTCTTCAAAATGTCGTAAATCAAAAATCGGAACTCGTAAATCACCCTGTCGTAATTCGGAAATCGTCCCTCAACTGATTCTACTCCAATTCACCGCTGTTTTTTTCTGTTGCTTCACCTGTCTCAAAATTGCTGCATTGTCCGGTTGCGCAAGTTCAGGATCATTGATGACAAGCTGCTGGGCTGCATCTCTTGCCAACGTCAATAAGGGTGCGTCTTTGCTCAAGTCAGCAATCAACAAATCCGTAATTCCGCTTTGCTGAGTCCCCATCAGGTCTCCAGGTCCTCTCAGCCTCAGGTCTACGTCTGCGATTTCAAATCCGTCGTTTGTCCGAACCATTGTTTCAAGTCGGATTCGGGAATCCTTGCTCAATTCATATTTGCTCATCAGCACACAATAGCTCTGCTCAGCGCCCCGCCCTACACGTCCGCGAAGCTGGTGAAGCTGTGAAAGTCCAAACCGCTCGGCATTCTCAATCACCATCACCGAAGCATTGGGTACATTGACTCCCACTTCGATCACGGTGGTGGCCACCATGATGTGGGTTTCACCCTTTACAAAACGCTGCATTTCGAAGTCTTTGTCTTCCGCCTTCATTCCTCCATGGACGATGCTGAGGTGGTATTGGGGAAAAGCACGGGCAATACTTTCATAGCCATCCATCAGATTTTTCAAGTCGAGTTTTTCTGACTCTTCAATCAGCGGATAGACAATGTAGACCTGTCGGCCTTTTTTGATCTCCTCGTTGATAAAGCCAAACACCTTGAGCCGATCTTTGTCATAGCGATGGACGGTTTGGATGGGCTTTCTTCCAGCCGGCATTTCATCTATCACAGACACATCCAAATCGCCATATAAGGTCATCGCCAGAGTCCTAGGAATAGGAGTGGCTGTCATGACGAGGACATGCGGTATAAATTCCTCATTTTTTGCCCACAGCTTAGCCCGCTGTGCCACTCCAAACCGATGCTGCTCATCCACAATTGCCAAGCCTAGGTTTTGAAATTGAACTACATCTTCAAGCAGGGCATGGGTTCCAATCAGAATTTTCAGCTCCCCGTTGAGCAATTCTTCATGGATGATTTTACGGGCAGATTTCTTCACCGAACCAGTCAACAGGGCAATTTTTAGTCCCATCATTTGGGCATAGCCTTTCAGCCCTTCGTAATGTTGATTAGCCAAAATCTCCGTCGGAGCCATCAAGCAAGCCTGTGCCCCCGAACTGATCGCAATGAGCATACTGATAAAGGCCACCATAGTCTTGCCGCTTCCTACATCGCCTTGCACCAGTCGATTCATCTGCCGGCTGGATTTCATATCTCCATAGATCTCCCGGATGACTCGCTTTTGCGCATTGGTAAGATCAAAGGGGATATGGTTTTTGTAGAAATCGGTGAGTAGGTCGGTATTGGAAAGGATTTGACCACGGGATTTTTCCGTGCGGGTCACTTTCATCATCAGCAGGCGGAGCTGCAGGTAGAAAAACTCCTCAAACTTCAACCGCTTTCGTGCCCGATGAAGCAGTTCCGGTGAAGTAGGAAAATGGATTTGCCGAATGGCTTCTTGTTTTCCAATCAATTGGTATTGATGAAGGATTTCGGGCGAAAGCGTTTCGGGAATTTGTGGAAAAACCAGTGGAACCAGAACTTCAAGGATCCTCGAAATGCCTTTGGAATCCAGAAATTTTGCTCGCAGCTTTTCTGTAGTAGAGTATACAGGCTGAA
The DNA here is from genome assembly GCF_042657405.1 of Algoriphagus aquatilis. Taxonomy (NCBI): domain Bacteria; kingdom Pseudomonadati; phylum Bacteroidota; class Cytophagia; order Cytophagales; family Cyclobacteriaceae; genus Algoriphagus; species Algoriphagus aquatilis. The sequence goes on along the minus strand of NZ_JBHSKS010000005.1, from coordinate 221,241 downwards.
AGGTGTTTCGCTTCTCATTGGCTGCCGTGATCGGTTCCATCTCGGGATGCGCCATCGACCACTTGCGGCCATATTGGGCGGGTTTTCCAAAGAAAATAAATGCAGCGCCCACTGGAAGTTTTTTCACTACCCATTGGATTCCTTTAAACCAGGTCATCTCCATTTCTCCGGTCTCGTCAAAAACTTGGGCTACCAGTCGCTTTTTCCCACCTGTCCCAATCAGCTCCACAGTTTTGATCCGAGCCATGATCTGCACGTTTTCGAGTTCTTCGTTCAGGTCTCGGATTTTGAAAAACTTGGTGCGGTCTTCGTAGCGGAAGGGATAATGCTGAAGAATGTCTCCGTAGGTAAAAATATTCAGCTCCTTATTGAGGAGTTCGGCCTTTTGAGGGCCGACACCTTTGAGGTATTCGATGCGGGTATCAAATATTCCGGACAAGTGAGCTGAGGTTTGAAGAGAAACAAATTAAGCCTTCGCGCTTCCAATTGCCAAGGTTTGGAATGAATAATCCTTAGAGTAAATCCAACTCAGGTAGTTGAGGTGATGTTTGTCCACCTCATTTTTAGAAGTTCCCTTTGGCTTTGCTGGCTTTGGAGGAAAATCATCTGGTTTTTGGCGCGATGAAAATTTTGCTCGGGATAAGTCACCTTGTAATAGATATTTCCCTGAAGGTGGTCGGTGAAAAACCGAAGCCCCATGATCAGGGTCATGATTTCTCCTCCTAAAAGAAGAGATTCCGCTTCTTTTGAATTTGTAATACTTTGGACTCCCTGCCAATATCCTTTTAAAAGTTCTTCGAACAGATTCGCGTGAAGCCTGATATTTTCCCAATTGGTACTGGTTTCGGGCAGACTGCAGGCCACCGTGCGGACAAGATCTCCAAAATCATACATGAGATAGCCTCCCATCAAGGTATCCAGGTCGATAATGGCTTCCACTTTAGTCAAGTCTTCTGAAAAAATCAGGTTATTGATCTTGGTATCGTTGTGTGTCACTCGCAAGGGTAGATCATGAATCTGATCGAGGTACCAGTCTACCAAGGGCTTTTGGTTTAGGTAAAAGTCCAGAATTTCCCGTTCTTCCGATGTCAGCCCAGATTTCGTCTGTGCTACTTGGGCCAATTTTTCAAATCTGAGATCAAGCCGATGAAAGTTGGGGATCGTTTCTTGCATTTGCTTGGCATCTATATCCTTGGCCCAGTTGGCAAATTCACCATAAGCCATAGCAGCAAGATAAGCCTGTCTAGGATTTTCAATTTGCTGCAAGGTTTTTCCCTGTACAAAATCAAATAAACGATAATGGTGTCCATTGATTTCGCTTAGGCCACTACTCCACTTATTTTTAATAGGAAGCGGAAGCTGAAAGGGCAAGGAGTGGTTTTTGGCAAACTGGTACAGCATAGCCAAGTTATGATCTATCCGTTCAGGAAAGTTGAAAACGGATTGATTGAATCCCTGAAGAATCCATTTTTGCTTCCCTTGGGTGATTAAGTAGGTTTGGTGAATCAGACCTTCCCCAAACGGGGCGAATTCCAGAGTGGGATTTTGAGAAAATGGATAAGCATCACAAAGTGCTGATAGGAGGGTAGGGTTCATCTTGCGAAAATAGCCAAGAATTGAAATTTGGCAGAATTGATTTTTTATGCGTCCCGAGCGCTTCAAATTGGACAATTTTTTAGCTGGTTTCAAAAAAAAATTAAAAAAGACATGATTTATTAAAGAAAATATTTCTGTTAATTGGGTGCTAGTTTAATCCAGACCCTATGAATGTAACCGCTTTAGATTGGGGCATTATTGCAGCCTTCTTTATCATTTCCTTATTAATAGGCTTGTTTACCGCTAAGTCAGCTGGTAGCTCTGCCAAAGAGTTTTTCCTGTCCGGTAGAAATATGCCTTGGTGGCTCCTTGGGGTTTCCATGGTGGCAACTACCTTTTCGGCGGATACTCCTAACCTTGTCACTGATATAGTCAGAAAAAACGGTGTAGCAGGCAACTGGGCTTGGTGGGCGTTTTTGCTTACAGGTATGCTGACCGTATTTGTGTATGCCAAGCTGTGGAGAAGATCTGAAGTGACTACCGACCTTGAGTTTTATGAATTGAGGTATTCAGGCAAAGGTGCGGCCTTTTTGAGAGCGTTCCGGGCAATTTATTTGGGAGTCTTTTTCAACGTGGTCATCATGGCTACGGTATCCTTGGCTGCCATCAAAATCGGCGGGGTAATGCTTGGACTTTCTCCTGTCCAGACTCTCCTAATTGCTTCAATCGTGACTGTGGTCTATAGCTCACTGGGAGGTCTAAAAGGAGTCCTGTTGACAGACTTTTTCCAATTTTTCATTGCCATGGCTGGTTCCTTCGGAGCAGCGTATTATGTGCTTGATCTTCCGGAAATTGGCTCATTGAGCAATCTTTTGGCTCATGAAGTGGTCGCTTCCAAGTTGGATTTCATCCCGGATTTTACGGATCCCAATGTCTACATTCCCATTTTCATCCTTCCGATAGCCATCCAATGGTGGGCTACTTGGTATCCGGGAGCTGAGCCTGGTGGAGGTGGATACATCGCTCAGCGAATGCTATCAGCCAAGGATGAAAAAAATGCCATTGGCGCCACCTTGTTTTTCAACATTGCTCATTACGCCTTGAGACCTTGGCCTTGGATCATTGTGGCCTTGTCTTCTCTGGTAATTTTCCCAAATATCTCTGACCTGCAAGCCGCATTTCCAAATATTCCAGTGGATAAGTTGGGCGATGATTTGGCCTATCCTGCAATGCTTTCCTTCCTGCCAACTGGACTGGTAGGGATAGTTTTAGCCTCACTCATAGCCGCGGTGATGTCCACGCTTTCCACACACCTCAATTGGGGATCAAGCTATGTGGTCAATGATTTTTACCTGAGATTTATCAAGCCAGAGGCTTCTGACAAAGAACTGGTAGCTGTCGGTCGGATTTCAACCGTGCTTTTGATGGTACTTTCTGCTTTCTTGGCTTTGGCGATGTCTTCAGCCTTGGATGCCTTTCAGATTCTGCTTCAGATCGGGGCGGGTACAGGTTTGATCTTTATTCTACGCTGGTTTTGGTGGCGAATTAATGCCTATACTGAAATCTCTGCTATGGCGATTTCCTTTGTGGTGGCCATTTTCTTCGAAGTCATCAATCCTAAACTGGGGTTGATTGATATCCCCGTGGAGGAGTCCTATATGAAGTTGATTTATTCTGTGTCGATCACCACCATTGGCTGGCTAATCGTCACGTTTATGACTCAGCCGGAAAAGGACGAGGTATTGCTTTCATTTTATAGAAAGGTGACACCCGCATCTATGGGGTGGAAAAAACTATTGGATCGATATCCGGCCGAAAAAGAAGAAAAAGGTACCCTTGGAAAAGAAATTGGGCTGATGATCACCGGGACTTTTATGGTGTATGCTGCCTTATTTTCGACTGGATTCTTTATTTATGGAAAAACAATGGAAGGTCTAATCGCAGCTGTAATTGCGGTGTTAGGAGGATTAATAATTATCAAATCCTGGAAAAAGCTCCATTGATTTAGTTTGCACAAAGCTAAAAAGCCTGCTTGACGTGAATTCAAGCAGGCTTTTTTATGTGTTTTGGCTTCGGATCAATTCACAAATTTCAGCGTATTCATCAAGTGGGTCATGTCGATTTTCAAGTATTCAATGACAGGTGCCAACGAGTCATTTTTCATGGCAGTATTGAAATACACTGCACCTCTTAAAAAGTGAGTGGTCGAATCAGTGACGAAAAACTGAAACTGGGTTGGAACCTCTCCGCTCAATTCTGCCACCACCGCAGAGTATCCATTTGGCGTGACCAAAACTGCCTCCTCAATGCCGTAAGCCTTGATTTGGTGCTTGGCTGTAAGCTTGAATGCATCGCTGGAGAGTTTTTTGAAACTCGTCTTATCGTCAATCTTTTTATAGGTCAGGTGGACTTTGGCACCGAAATCCCGGTAATTCAGGTTGATCCAAGCTTCTTCTTGAAGATTGAATGAGTCTGCTTCTACTTTGCTATACTTGGAGAAATCCAGCTGATAAGGGTAGCCCGATTCCAATTTCTGATAGTCATGCTTGGGTAGGTCTATGCGGTTGTAGCCCGGAGGTTTGGGCAACCAAGTTTTATCACAGGAAAACAAACCAAGAGATAGCACTCCAAGTAATGCGAGTTTCTTCATGGTTTAAAATTAGGTGTTCTCTGTGGATTGATTTTAGAATGAAGAAACTTTAACCAAATCAATTGTATCGCCCTACTTCAAATCCCTTCATTTCCAAGGAAGTTTCCTTTTGCTGATGCAACTCGGTAAGAAGTCTGCCAGTAGCAGGCGCCATGGTCAGTCCAAGCATGGCATGACCTGCTCCTACCAGCACATTTTCATAGCCCGGAGCCATCCCAATGTAGGGCAAGCCGTCCGGGGAACAAGGCCTCAGCCCTTTCCAAATCTGCTCTTCTTCAGGGAATTTGGCTTGGAATGTTGGGTAATACTGATTAATGGATTCAAAAATTCCTTTTACTCGATTGATGTTCACCTTTTGATTGGTGCCTGCGATTTCCAATGTCCCCCCGAAACGGACAAAGTCTCCATAGGGGCTTACTGCTACTTTTCGCTCGGTCAGGATCGTAGGAATCTGTATCGATGGGGTATTGTTTTGGATGAAGGTGTAGCCTTTTCCTCCCATTAATGGAAGGGAGAAATTGAGCTTTTTCGCCAGTTCGGCTGTCCAAGCACCGCCACAAAGGACGATTTTACCCGCTTCGATTTTTCCTTTATCAGTCAAAACAGCTTGTACTTTATGCCCAGTATTCTCAAATCCCAGAACCTGAGTATTGGGATGAAATTTTACGCCTTTTGCAACCAAATATTTTTTCACATAGCTGTAAAGCACTCCCGGATCGAGGTGGGCATCACCAGGGAAATACACGGCCCCTCGTGCTTTCACTTCCAGATTGGGTTCGAGCTTTTGTACATCAGCAGCGTTGAGCACTTCAGCTTCCAACTTGTATTTTTTGGCCAAGTGGGCTAGTTCGATTTCTTCTTTTTCAACTGCTTCGGTTTGATAGACCATCATCAATCCCTTCTCGGAAAGGTGAACAGTCGACTCGGGGTGCTCCGCCTGAAACTCCTGGTACAAGGCCTTGCTAAACAGGGTCAGGTGATTGAGGTAGGGAATGCTTCGGTTTACTTGAGATTCTGATGTTGCTTTGAAGAAAAGCAAGCACCACTTCGCCAGCTTGTAATCCAAGCGAGGATGAATATAAAACGGGCTTTTAGAAGAAAACATCCAAGCAATGCCCTTGCTGATCATTCCCGGTGCGGCCAAGGGAATGATGTGGCTTGGTGTAATCATACCTGCGTTGCCGGTGGAGCAGTTGTCCTGCATGTCGGTCTGATCGATGACCTCGACTGCTATGCCTTCTTTAGTGAGAAAATAGGCGGTAAACAAACCGACGATTCCGCCGCCGATGATAAGGGTTGGTTTCATATTGTAAATCTCAAGGTCAATCAGGGATTGCTACGTATTCGTCTTGAATTTAGGAAAGAAAGCTGTTTTCGACGCGTCTGCTACAAGTCAATCTAAGACGAAGGTATAAGGGAAATCTCGCATTGTGTTGGCCTGAATTGACAAGAAATGATGTTGGATTGACTGAATTTTTTGATTTTATCATTCAAAGCGTCAATTTTCTATTAGCCCGTACTTTTGACAGGCGTTTGCAATCTGGGCTTGGAAGGAAGTTTCACTTTTGAGGATGGAGAAAAAATCCATCAGGTAGTTTCGTGACGATTCAAATTCGGCGCTTGGGAGCAAGGATATGTATTTTTCCAGTGTGGCTAGAATCTGTGACTCCCTTTGCAAAAAGTCAGATTTGACCAGTTGGGTAAGCGTTTCATTTCTGCAAATGCCTCGGTAAAAGCGTTCGGTTACTTTTTTGATAGGCAAATAGTCATATGGAATTGCGTAGGGTGCATTGACAAAGCCAGAATAGTCAAAATCGTACGCCACAGGGATATATTTCTCATCCTCTTTGATCAGCATTTTCACATTGTGCTGTGTCGTATTGGACCAGTCGGTATTTCCGATCATGAAGGCAAAAAAGTCCTGCTTCAGAGCCAGCGTGTCGTTGATAAGTTGGGGCAAAATCAAACCCGAATCTTTGGTTTTTGCTTCATGGTATCCAGCTACATTATCCACATCCTCCAGGACAAAGGCTGTTAAGGCATAGGTTTTTCCTTTTTTGTTTTGCCTGTCCGTCAGGGTCAAATTGATCAATCTGGTTTGAAAAAAGTAAGGACTTACCTGTTCATAGAGTTTGTAAGCCATGTACTCTTTGACAATAAGATGATTGAAGGATTCACCTTCCTGACAGGGGAGTACCAGTTTCAGACTTCTGTTTCCTTCGAAAGGAGTGTTTTTGGAGGCTCCTTTGGGAATTTTTAGCCAAAGTGGGGTGAAAAAGCATTGTGCTCTTCTGGAGTTTCCTCTTCCACGGAGATTGACAGGGACAGAGTCTTGCTTTCCTTCTTCGTTTTTGAATTTGATAAAGGTTGGAAAAAAGACCGTATCCGATTTTGATCCTTTGATCAGTTTGAAATTGGTCACAATCTCCAGATCTAAAGGTATCTCTGATGAAAAAAGGATGTCCTTCTGATAGGCGGATGTTCGGAAGGATAAACCAATTAGCAATGCAAAAGTCAGGGCTTTTGCGATAAAAGAGATTCGCAGCATAAAAGTCAGGGATAAGTACACCATTAAGTTAGGAATAATTCAACCTTCCCAACCAAAATTTTATCGAAGCCCTTGTAAACAAAAATGACTTCCTTTTTTGGGAAGTCATTTTCTATGTTCGTTTGGAATCACAGGGTTAAATCACCTGGAATCCATGGACATAAGGATCATCATCATCCAAAATAATGGTATTGTAGCCATAGACTTTGGCCCAGCCTTCGATGCTGGGTACAATCGCCGGCTGACCAGCAATCTCAGTGACTTCCTCGATTCGTCCTATGAATTTGGAACCAATGAAGCTTTCGTGTACAAATTCATCTCCAGGCTTTAACCAACCCTTGGCAAACCACTGTGCCATGCGGGCAGAGGTGCCTGTGCCGCAAGGTGAACGGTCGATGGCTTTGTCTCCGTAGAATACCGCATTGCGTGCGGTACTGCTTTCATCCAGAGTTTTACCCGTCCACATCACGTGAGAAAGTCCGCGGATTCTGTCGTGTTCCGGATGGACGAAGTCGTAGCGCTCGTTCATCTTTGAGCGGAGATTTCGTGCCATAGAGATCAATTGCTCCGCTTTGAAATCCTCCAAACCTGGGAAATTTTCTTGTGGATCTACGATGCAGTAGAAATTGCCACCATAGGCCACATCCACGGTCAGTTTGCCAAGTTCATCAATTTCGATTTCCAGGTTTTCTGCTGCCAGGTAGCTCTTGACATTAGTCAGCTTCACAGATTTCACCTTTTTTCCTTCTTGCTTGTATTCAACCAAAACCAATCCTGCAGGTGCTTCCATTCTCAGAAAACCCGGAGTCTTTGGATGAATCAATCCTTCCTCAATGGCAATGGTGATCGTCCCGATGGTGCCATGACCGCACATGGGCAGGCAGCCGGAAGTCTCAATGAAAAGGATGGAAAAGTCATTTTCCGGATCGTGCGGAGGAAACAGCATGGAGCCCGACATCATGTCGTGTCCTCGCGGCTCAAACATGAGCCCTGTACGGATCCAGTCAAGGTTTTCCATAAAGTATTGGCGCTTTTCCAGCATGGTATTTCCTTTCAGAAATGGGACACCACCTGAAACTACCCGAACGGGATTGCCACACGTGTGGGCATCAATACAGGAGAAAGTATGGCGAGAAGGCATTGAGATTTAAAATTCGAAGTTTGAAACTATAGTGAGAAATACTGTTGAAATACACCAGAAATAAGTCCCGCAAGCGGGACAAAATACTTTAGAAATACCAATCTGTGCAGAGAATATTTCACTGAGCGAAGCGAAGTGTATTTCTACAGTATTTCCATTTTATTTTGTGTAATCACCATTCACCAATCTCCAGATCCCGAGCAGATTGTCATCTCGCAAGGCATCAGGGAGCAGGTCTTGGGGCATGTCCTGGAAGGCAATCGGACGGGCAAAGCGCTTGATGGCATGAGCACCGACCGAAGTACTGTTGGGTGCGGTGGTCGAAGGGAATGGTCCGCCGTGCTGCATGGCATAGCCGACTTCTACTCCGGTAGGCACGCCTTTGAAGAGCAAGCGGCCACACTTTTCTTCCAGGAGATTGATGAGGAACAGCTGGTTTTGGAGTTCTTCGGCATCTGCCCACACGGTGATGGTCAACTGTCCGTGGAGGTGCTTGGCTATTTCAAGGAGTTCGTCTTCGTTTTGGTACACCACCATCATGGCAAAGGCACCAAAGACTTCTTTTTGGAATAGGGAGTCCTTTAGCCAGTCGGCTGCTTTGATTTCGGCCAAAGCGGTACTTCCGTTAATGAGATGCTTTGGATCTGCCACTTTTACCCAGCGGAGTTCTTCACGTGACTCCAAAAACTGAATGGAATCGTAATACGCTTGCGCAATACCCGGATGGAGCATCGGGGCGGCCGCAATATCTTTCAGTTCGGCAGCAATGGCGCTTTCAAAGGCTTTTGCCTGCTTTTCCGGCACAAAGATCAACCCAGGATTGGTGCAAAACTGACCTACTCCCAACGTAAGAGAAGCTACAAATGCTTTTGCCAAAGCCTCATTTTCCTTTTCCAGCTTATGTGGAAAGCAGAAAATCGGATTGACGGAGCCCATTTCGGCATACACCGGAATAGGTTCTTCCCGTTGATTGGCGAGTTGGAAAAGTGCCATGCCACCTACATGCGAACCTGTGAAAGCGACAGCTTTTGCCATCGGATGCTTGACCAAGGCTTGTCCCTCAGCAATTCCTCCTTCCACATGAGTGAAAAGGGCGGAAGGAAGTCCGCATTTCAAAATGGCCTGATGAATGCAATCGGCGACTTTTCTGGAAGTCTCCTGATGTGCAGGGTGCGCTTTGTAAATCACCGGACAGCCTGCTGCCAAAGCTGAAATCGTATCTCCTCCGGCAGTCGAAAAGGCCAATGGAAAATTACTAGCCCCAAAGACTACGACCGGTCCAAGTGGTGTCAGGAATCTGCGGATATCTGCTCTCGGTAGCGGTGTGCGGTCGGGCATGGCCGGATCGATGGTCGCTTCTACCCAAGAACCTTCTTTTACCAGATTGGAGAAAAGCCGGATTTGACCCGTGGTTCTACCCAATTCCCCGTTGATTCGGCCTTCAGGAAGGTTGGATTCCTTGACCGCCAAAGGGACGATTTCAGCGCGATGGGCTTCTAAAGTATCAGCTAGTGTGTCCAAAAAAGCTCCCTTTTCCTTTCCGGGAAGGTTTTTGTAGAAAAGAAAGGCCTCTTGGGCAGCACTGAAAAGGTTGTCGAGGTTCATGATTTTTAATTTTTGGTAATTGAGGATATACCGTGGAAATACAATTGAAATATACCTCGCTTCGCTCGGTGAAATAAATTTCTGGAAGTATTTCACCCCGCTTGCGGGGTCTATTTCAAGGTGTTTCTACTGTATTTCAAAATCACGATAATAACGGACGTCTTTTTAACCCATCCAAAATAATCTTCTCAATTCTTTCTCTTTCTTCCCCGATCAAAGTCAGTCTAGGAGCGCGGACATGCTCAGAACCAATGCCGCAGTGCTGCTCAGCAAGCTTGATGTATTGCACGAGTTTTGGGTGAATGTCGAGCTCCAGAAGAGGTAAGAACCAGCGGTAGATTTCACGTGCTTCTTCGATTTTACCTTCCTGCACCAAGTTGTAAATGACCACAGTCTCTTTTGGGAAAGCACACACCAAACCGGCCACCCAGCCTACTGCGCCCATCAGTAGCTCTTCTAGCGCAAGCGTATCCACTCCGCAAAGCAGTTGGAAACGGTCTCCAAATCGGTTGATCATGCGGGTCACATTGGAGATATCGCGGGTAGATTCCTTGATCGCCTGAATGTTTTCACACTCAGCCAACTCGGCAAACATGTCGATGGTCACCAGGGTCTTGTAGTCCACCGGATTGTTGTAGATCATCATCGGCAGCTTGGTGGAGTTGGCGACGGTTTTGAAGTAGGTCACTACCTCGCGAGCATCTGCTGCATAGCGCATCGGAGGCAAAATCATCAGACCGGAAGCGCCTAGCTCTTCCGCTTTTTTCGCCCAAAATAAGGCGTCTTTTGTAGCGCCTTCAGCAATGTTGAGGATTACCGGAACTCGTCCGTTGATGTATTTTACTGTTTCACCTGTGAGTGTGATTTTTTCCTCTTGGGAAAGCACAGAGCTTTCGCCCAAGGTGCCGCCGAGGATGATTCCATGAACTCCGCATTCGAGCTGGAAGTCCAGGTTTTTGAAAAATAGGTCCATATCCAGACTTCCGTCTGCGTGAAATTTGGTCGTGACCGCGGGGAATACGCCTTTCCAGTTCATAGTATGTTGATTTTTTACCACGGAGGGTACAGAGATTTTTATTCAAAAGTAATTCAAGCCCTTAGGAAATTCTTTCACAGGATTAGTTCATATTGATACGTTATTGATCAGTTTGTTAAAAATTGAATCTATTTTTACTCAATTTGATATTATTTGAGCCATGGCAAAAATCATTTCCTTTCAGGTTCCCAAGTCCCAACGCGAGTTTGTCCGATATCAGGAGGATCGCGGTCCGCACTTTTACGATAAGCTTCACCAGCATCCGCAACTGCAGCTGACCGTGATTTTGGAAGGGAAAGGTCAACTGTTGAGTGGGGATTATGTCGGGAGATTTCAGCCGGGGGATGTCTACTTTTTGGGAGAAAATGCCCCTCATGTTTTTCGAAGTGATCCCGAATTTTTTGAAAAAGATACCCCCCTCAAATCTGCCGGAAATACCATTTTCTTCGATTTTCAGTCACTTGAAAAAGCTCTTGGGGAATTGGACGAACTTCAGCCGTTGAGGAAATTCGGAGGATTTCAGGGGCTCTGCTTTCAAATTCAGGGAAACACGGCTAGCCAAATCAAGGAGCTTTTTGAAGCTTTTGGTTCAAGTGAAGGGCTTCAGCGGTTTCAGTTGGCTTTTCAGCTCTTGGCTTTGGTGGATCAGGCAGGTCCAGACTTGGTTCGACTCAATGAATCGGGACTGATGCGTGGACTGTCGGAAAAGGACGGAAGCCGCATGGATCGGGTGATGCAGTTTTTGCTGAAAAACAGGTTTCAGCGGATCACCTTAGAGGAAACTGCCGAGGTGGCCAATCTCTCCAAGGAAGCCTTTTGTCGGTTTTTTAAATTGCGAACACGCAAGACCTTCACTGCTTACCTCATCCAACTCCGAATCAGCGAGGCACAAAAGCTTTTGCAGGAAAGCGATACGCCAATCTCCGAAATTGCCTTTCGGGTTGGGTTTGAAAACTTGGCCTATTTCAACCGGAGCTTCAAGAAAACATGCGGAGTCACCCCCAAAGCGTGGCGGTCGATCAGTTCTTGAGCGGATTACTTTCCTTTCTTCAGGACGAGCATCTTAGAGTCCATCACATTGCCTAGAAATAGGTATTCTCCAAATGGGATAGCCACGGAGCTGGCAGACATGGTTTCTCCCTTATCCAACCACACGGAAGTTTGCTTGAGCTGTTGATCGGATAGGTAGATTTTTAAAATCTCCGAGGGGGCAATCGGTTTTTTCCCTGCAGCATAGGCCGAGAAGGTCATCAAATCAGGATGTGCTCCCGACCAGATGGCTCCTTCTTCATCCCGTTCCAAGTTATCCACCCCCGTTGCGGTGGGGATGTCTTCCAGGAATTTCAGACCTCCGTCCGCTTGCATCTCAAAAACCCGGATCAGGAAATCTCTGGAGGAAGCCACGAGAAGATTTTTCCCGGATTGGTCCACGACCAGCCCGTTTGGATAGGACATGTTTTCAGCCACGATGCGGAAAGCTGATCCATCGAAATAGCCGACGTTGGCTTTGGCTACGCCGAGGTAATTTTCCGCAAAAATTCCTGCTGAGGAAGTCGATCCGTGGTCATTGGAATAGTAGAATCGATTGGCGTCTACCCAAACCAGGTCATTGGGGGAAATCAAGTTGGGATCGGTCAGGGTATGGCTAAACTGTACGGTATCCTGATCAATGGTGAAAATTTCCACGGAGTGTTTTCCTTCCACATGGTTGATCACCGCCAGTCGATACTGCTTTGGTCCGGTCTCGATCAAGCTGATACCATGGGGGTAAAGGATGAGGTCCGCTGGTATGGCAATGGGTTTCACTGTAAATGGGGCCTGTTTCAAGTCCATCCAATACAAGCCATGAAGACCCTGTTCGCCTGATCGCCTTTTGGCACGATCATCGACGGAGAGGACCATAAAACTGTCTGATCGGGAAATGGCCATGTCTTCGACGCCGGGCAACTCGATTGTCTGTTCAATTCCTCCAAACTCATGGGAGGTTTCGATTTTGCGAAAGTAGCCTGTGCTCCAAAAGGTGTAAAGGACAAAGAGTCCCAGTGCCAAGAGGGTTAGACCCAGAGAAATGCCGATTTTTTTGATCATGAGCATTCGATTTTATTGGAAGTTTTTGATCAGGTGATAGCTAAACTGGATGATCTCTTTGTAATTCTCCTTGCTGATTTTTTCGTCGATGCCGTGGAAACGCTCCATGGATTCTTTGTCGATCCGAATGGGGTAAAAACGGTAGACTTCATCTGAGATTTCGGTGAAATACCGGGAATCGGTAGCGCCTCCAAGCAGGCCAGGAACTACAAAGGTTTCGGGATGGAGGTTTCGGATGGTTTTTTCCAAAATCCGATAGGGGTCTGAATCTACCCTCGAGACTGCGGGAGGGTTAGTCAGAAATCCTACCGTCTCAACAGTTACTTTGTCCGAGACGATACTTTCGATATGAGCCTTTACCGACTCGATGGTTTCACCCGGGAGAATTCTGAAATTGATGGTAGCCTCGGCTACGGTTGGAATGACGTTGTTTTTTACCCCGCCATCGATGATCGTTGGCGCCGTGGTGGTATGAGCGTTGAGCCCCTCCAGCAATTGACTTTTGAAAAGCCACGGATTGGCAAAGGCGATGCGGGGCAGGAAAGGTAATTCTGGTCCCAAATACTCCAATTGAGCATCTATCGGAGGGACCAGTTTGTAGGGAAGCTGATTGTTTTCCAGATCCACGATGGCTTTTGCCAAGATGCCAATGGTGTTTTCTTTGGGTGGTGCAGAGCTATGACCTCCGTTGGTTCGGACAATCAATCTAAAGGAAGCAAAGCCCTTTTCCCCCAAATTGATCATCGCCACCGGACCTGATAGTCCAGGCACCAATCCTTCTGCAAAATATCCTCCTTCGTCCAGCGTCATGGCAGCTTGGACTCCTTGTTTTTTAAGGTGCTCTGCTATCATTCCTGCACCATTTGGGCCGCCAACTTCCTCGTCATGACCTGAGGCGATGTAGATGGTACGGGCAGGTACGTAGTTTTCTGAAAGCAATTTTTCTACCGCTTCCAACACGCCCATCAGGGTCCCCTTATCGTCCAAGGTTCCACGGCCGATGATGTGGGTGTCCGTGATTTTTCCTTCAAAAGGCCCTGCTTCCCATTGCTGAAGGGTGGGTTCGTCCACAGGTACCACGTCCTGATGTGACATGAGGATGACCGGCTTCAGCGAGGGATCGGTTCCCTGCCATTTGTAAAGCAGGCTGTAGGTGTTGATTTTTTCCAAAGTCAATTGGCTATGAACCAACGGAAAAGTGGCTTCCAAAAATCGATGAAATCCCAGAAACTCCGCAGAATCAGGAACAGCTTCCTCATTAAAAGAAATGGTCTTAAACTGAATGGCTTTGGATAAATTCAAAAAGACCTGATCCGAAACTGCCACTTTTTCGACGGGTTCAGCGGGCACTTGTTTGGAAGTCAGTCGAAGCGTGTTGATCAGGAGGATAGCGATCAAAGCCAGCAAAAGAAAGCCAAGTGAAAGCAAGAGTTTTTTCATCTGTAAGGTGGATGGGGTGGGTGGTTCAAATTACAATTTCTTCTTTCCAAATGGAAACAAGCCTTATTCTTTAAATAAAAAGCCCAAGTATAAGGTACCTGGGCTTTTGAACGCGATATATAATTTTTAGAGCTTTTCCACCGAAACTGTATTGTCGTCAGGTAGTCGGTCGATCAGCTTGTTGTAGGGGTCAATTCCTGCTTTCACAGGCTCACCTTTTACTTTGACAGTCAAGGTAGTCTGTCCGGGTTTGATCTTGTGTTTCTGGATGTAAAGTGGATTGACACGAGTCCGGCCGTTTTCGTCTTTGTCTTCTGCTGCAAAAACGCCCACGTCGATGTAATCGGCAGTGTATTCAGCATTGGATTCTTTTCCTGTTTCGTCTGCGTAGAGCTTCTGGGATTTGAGATTCAATGTGACTTCATACTCACCTTCTCCGGTCTTTTTGGCTGTTACTTTTTCAGCTTTGTTGTCGTAGAGCGTGATTTTGTTCCAGGTGTCGTCCAGGTAGTATTTGATGCTATCCGGAGTCACAGCTTCCAGATGACGGTACAAGTCATAGCTTCCGGGGAATGGCGGTGTTTGCTTCATTCCAAACTCCCGATTGAAGTTCCGAAGCGCAGAATCCATCGCCTCATGTCCGATCAAGTCCTGGAGTCCATAGAGGATCAAACTTCCCTTGTAGTACCATTGGTAAGGTCGGTTACAATTGATGAACGTGTTTTCTTTTTTTCCTTCATTGGATCTGCCGGATAGGTAATTGTCTAGTTCCTCCTTTAGGAAGCGCTTCATATTGTCTTTTCCATACCTTCTTTCGGTGAGAATCAAGGCGGAAAATTCTGCCAAGGCTTCCGAAATCAGATTTGATCCGCGGGTATAGTTGGGAGTGATCTGATGTCCCCACCACTGATGCGCCAGTTCGTGAGCAGTCACGTAGTAGACAAAATCAAAATCGTCCGGATCCTTGAAATCCGCCACCCAACCAAAGCTCTCCGCAAACGGGACCGTATTGGGGAAAGACTGGGCAAAAGTAGCATACCGAGGAAACTCCAAGAGGCGCATTTGTCTAAACTGGAAGTTGCCATAGGTCTGTGAGAAATAGGTCAACCCGTCTTTGTAGGCTGCCAAGAAACGGTCCAGGTTGTAAGTATGTGTGGGATGATGAAAGATCTCTATGTTGACTTCCTGCCCATCCGGAAGGATAGCCTTGTCTTTGAGTACTTCGTACTCAGCCGACACGAAGGTGAAGAATGACTGAATCGGCGTATCCTGAATGTAGTGGAAGTAACGTCTTCCATTTTCCTCCCATTCCCGCTGCAAATAGCCAGGTGCCACCGCAATCTGACTTGGGATGGTGCTTACTACGGCTTCAAAAGAGATCAGATCGGCATCACTGGCAAATAGCAAGGTGGATTCTCCATACGGATCTCGGTGCTCAGGCAAATCTTCCGGTTTAGGAGGAAGTCCGTATTTCTTCCGATCCTCGTCGCTGTTCATTTCATTGTTTGGATCATAGCCCATGTTGGGGATACCGCCGGAAAAGAAGGTGCCGTTGTAGACAATATCCCTGCCATAGCCCGAATTGGGAATGCCTGAAAATTTCTTGTTGCTTACGATCAGCAAATTCAGCGTGTCTCCTGGCTGCATGGGTTGAGGCAAAGCGGTGATCTGGTACCAGTGTTTTTCGGGCTTTTTACCCAAAATCTGGAATTTGGCAGGCTCATAATTTAAAGGGAAGCGATAGGGTAAGGTGTCGCCTTGGTAAATCACTTTAAAATCACTCAAGTCAACCGAGTTGAAGTGGATGGAATCAATCGCTGAGCTTGTCTTATTCACCAATTGAACTTCCGCCTCAAAGTAGGCTTCACGCTCCATCGGGAACAGGTCAGCTTTGATCTTGATTTTGGTGACTTTGGGTTGAGGAATCCGCTCGTATTTTTTGAGCTGCTGTTCATAGGCCACTTGGCGTAGTTTTCCCTCTTCCACAGTTCGATAGCCATTTTCATAGACTACGGATTGGAAAATGTATGCACCTGTGACCAGAGCTAAAGCTAGGAATGCAAATCCCAATCGGGTAGAAGGCAGGGAGAGTCTCCGTTTGGCAGTAGCAAGGCGGCTTTTCCAAGAATCTTCGGTCCCTCTGCTGAAGAAAATGCTGAAAACCAGAACCAGAAATACCCCAAATGAGGTCCAATAAATATTGAACCATACGAGGGAGTCTCCAAAGTGCCCCAGTCCATTCATGTCGCTCCAAGTGTACCCTGGCTTGTAGCTGTAGAAAAACAGGTTGAAATCGTAATCTGCAAAGCTTCGCAACACAATCATCACCACCCAAAGGCCAATGGCGGCGGCATGCCCGGCAAACTTGTTGTTGACCAGCAAGTGGACAGCAAATACCAGCATGACCATTTGCAGGTAATCCGGGAAGGTGATCAGGTAACTATCGATCAGGTAGACATCCAGATCAAATAGAAAATACCCTTTCAGAACCTGAACGATCAGACCCACCACGATCGGCAAGGAGGTCAGTACCAGGCAGACAAATGCCATCCCGAAAAACTTGGACGCAATCACCACTCCATCCTTGACAGGGAAGGTGTCATTGATGATCGAGTACCCGGTAGATCGGTCCCGATGCAGGGCCTCTCCGGTGAAAAATACGATGATAATGAAGACAAAGAGGTTGTAATCGTACCCTTTGTACTCCATCAAAAAGGTGGTAGAAGGCAAAATCGGAACACTGTAAGTCGTATTTCCAATCCAGAAATCGAGCACCAAAAAGATCATTCCACCCAGCAAAATGGACCGGAAATAAATGTCTTTCAGGACATTTTGAACTTCGATTTTGGTAAGGGTTTGGAAGGATCTCCATTGGTAGGAAGAAGAAAAGTCAGGCAATACCTTTCGGAACGCACCCGTGATGAAACTTTCTTCTTTGGCGGATTCAGTCTTTTTACTTTTTCTGGAAGCCTGGAAAAAATAGGAAAAGCTAAACCTATAGTATGAGGCAAGGAAAAAGACCAAACCGACGACTGTCCAAAGTATCCGATTGAGCAGAAGGTTGCCGGTCACGGAGAGCAAAAAGGTGTTTTGCTCGTAGGGGGTCAGGTAGCGCGTCTGTAGGTCAAATGAATTCAAGCCAAATGGGTCGATCAGCTGCACCAAGTCCTTGTTTTCGATATCCTGAGAAAGAAAATTGGCCAGTAGATACCCGATGAAAATCACGATTCCTCCCGAGTAGATGGAACGGATATTACGGGTGAAAATAATCAGGGCAAAAAACAGGGCACCTGCTAACCAAAGATTAGGCAATACCAAAGTCAACCAAGGATGGAGGTAATTTATCAGCTCGTTTGGACCGTAGCGATCTGCATCGGTGCCAAACAGCGGGCCCAATACGCTCCCCAAATAAATCCCAAGCAGGGCGCCTAAACTGATGAATAGTAAAATGACAAAGGAACCCCAAAATCTTCCCATAAAATACCCAAACTTGCTGATCGGGTAGCTGAAGAGAAAGGTGCCTGTCTTATGCTCCAAATCCCGATAGATCGGCACCCCCATGATGGCAGAGGCAATCAGAATCCCAAAGAGTGAAACCAACACCAGCAGGTTGGCGATGACGATGGGCGAGTTATGATAGACTTTTTCCGAAGCCGGAGTATTGCCAAAGCCAATCAACAATAGGGGCACAATCAGAAGCAAGGCAAAATAAATCCAGGTCGCTGGGCGGCTAAAGCGGTACTTTAGCTCGAAAAGAAAGATGTCCTTAAACATACGATTCCGATTAAATGGTGATAGGATCCACTTTTTTAGAAATCACACTGAAATACACATCTTCCAGATCTCCTGCCACCGGTTCGAAGCCATTTTCCGGGGTTTCTTCGCTTTCGATGCGAAGGCTCAGCTTGCCTCCGATCAGCTTGGTGGAGATCACGTGGTAGTCTTTTCGATAGTGATCCAATTCACTTTTTTCAATCGCTTTTTGATAAATTTTTCCCTGTACCATGGCGAGTCCGTCTTTTGGCTTGCCTTGCATGAGCACCTCTCCCGAACAGATGATCGCCATGTTGGAGCAAAGCGTATTCACGTCCTCGACGATGTGTGTGGAGAGGATGACTATGGTATTTTCTCCGATTTCGGAGAGGAGGTTATAAAAACGGTTACGTTCGGAAGGGTCGAGACCTGCGGTAGGTTCGTCCACAATGATCAGGGAAGGGTTTCCTACCAAGGCCTGCGCAATTCCAAAACGCTGACGCATCCCACCGGAAAAAGTACCGAGTCCCTTTTTTCGGTCTTTGAAGAGATTTACTTTTTGTAAAAGAGAGGCAACGAGTTCTTTTCGGTCGCTTTTGCTGCCGATGCCTTTCATCTGTGCGATGTGGTCGAGCATGGTCTCGGCATTGATGCGAGGATAGAGGCCAAAATCCTGAGGAAGGTAGCCCAGTCGCTCACGAACAGATTGTTTGTCTTTCAGCACATCGATACCGTCCAGTTGAATACTGCCAGCGTCTGCATCCTGAAGGGTGGCGATGGTTCGCATTAGGGTTGATTTTCCTGCACCATTTGGGCCCAAAAGTCCAAACATGCCCTGTGGAATGGTCAGGGAAATGTCGTTGAGTGCTTTCACTCCGTTGGAGTAAGTTTTTGAGAGATTTTTGATAAGTAATTCCATGTAGAAAGTTTGGTGTTAAGTAAGAATGGGACTCGAGAATTTATTTTCTAATTGGTAAAAAACGGTACTCAAAAATTTGCGAATGATAAGATAATCAAATGATTCTAAAGGTGATTTTTTAGAATACATAAATGCATCTTCCTATGGTCAGATGCAGATTTTTCAAGATTGGTTGTCGGGAAAAGAGATTTTTTTTCCTAATTCAAACCTTGTCTCAACCTTGGGCTTTTATACAGATGATAAAAAGACAATTCCTTACGCCACTACTCCTACTTCTTCTCTTTTTTCTGTATTCCTGCGAGCAAAGGAGCTTCGACAAGGAATCGGGGCAAATCGAATCCTTTGCCGAAATGGTCAAATCTGGGGTCAAACTCCTGGCTTTGGGCCCGCCGATGACTTCGGCCGAGTTGGATCTTTTTATGCCGGAAGTGGAGCGAATCAGTCAGAAATACGGGGTGAGTTTCTTTCGGGAAGCGGCCTTAGTGCAGACCGATTTGTTTCCTGCCTCAAGTGTGGAGGGGAAAGAAGTCGTGTTGATCTATAAAGGAAATGCGCTCAAAGCCTATGAAGATCTCAAGCAGGACTTGGCCAAAGACAATCTCACCGCTGAGAGAAAAAGGGAATTGAGCCGGAGATTTGGCAGGTTATTAGGCTATCCAACCGAGCGGATCAATAACTTGCTTGCCGAAAATTCTGCCTTTCGTGATTTGGAAGATTTTGGCATTCAAGGACTGGAGGTAAAGTGGTTTTACAAGGATTTAGCTAAAGCAAAGGCCTTTTACCAAACTACGCTCGGTCTGGAACTAGTGCAGGAAAATGACAGCTTGGCCAAATTTCAGATTGCAGGGGATTCTTTTTTGACGCTTCATTTCATTGCCAATTCAGGCTATACCGGCGCCGAACCCAAATCGGTCGCTTTGGATTTTCTTACTGATCAGTTGGAGGCGTGGTATGCCCACCTGCAAGAGCAAAAAGTGACCATCAAGTATCCGCTCAAGCAAAATCCTGGAGGTCCGCATGACGGCTTTGTGGCGGTGGATCCGGAAGGGTATCTCTTGGAGTTTGAGACCTTTTTTCAGCATCCGGAAAATGAAGTCCTGATGCCCGAATTGGCCGAGTTGCAGCCTAAATCCACGAGCTATGGTGAAAAATTACAGTTTAAAGGCTCGGTAGTTTGGTTGTATTACAAGGACATGTTGCCTGCCGAACTCTTTGTGGAGGAAAGCCTGGGACTTACCAAAAGCGCCGATCAAGGTTGGGCTAAAGTGTACCGATTTTCCCAAAATGGCTACCTCGGCTTGGTCGATGGACTGAGAGGTATGAATACCTTTTCCCCTGAAAAACTGGTAGAAATCAGCGTCGATCTGGAAAACCCCAGCCCTTGGGAAAACTACCTAAAAGCAAATGCTCCCGACTCTACCCGAAAAGCCAATTCCTTCCAAGATCCCGGTGGGTATGTGTTTAAGTTTTGACTTTTAACCAACAATTGGAATTATCAAAAGGATGTGTCAAATGGCATTGAATTGTAAGCACTTGCTTCATGTAATCTGCGTACGCAAAAATTGAATGACAATTTTATTTGTCCACTCAATGTGCTCTAAAACCACAAGACTTGCCTTTGATAGGCGCGGGGGCTGACGCAGCAGCGGGCCAGCGCCCGGCCCTGTGCGGTTGGAGCATTGCTGCGTCTTGACTTTTTGGTTCTTTTGGGTCAAGCCAAAAGAACAAATTTAAAGTCTATAAGCTATTTAGACCTTCCTTTAAAGGTTTAGAGAAAATCTAAAACCATATAGTTTATTTCTATTTGACGGATAGTATCCAATGTCTTTGGATTATATCTGATGGTTTATGCGCTGGTTTATCCTTTTGTAAATAAATACGTAGCCTTTTTGCCACTGAGAATATTGTGGTTTTTTCAAAAGCCAGAATATTCTATGTTTAGGATTGCTAGATTCCCATCCAAGAAAATCCCTCTTATGAAATCGAGCATGTAACCAAGCTATGTACAATAGAATGGTTTTTTGTAATGCGAAGATTCCATATGGCCACTGAAAAAAAATTAAAAATCATATGAAAAAAATAGCGCTTTTCGTATTTCTCGTTTTTGGCTCCTTGTGGGCTGAAGCTACCGAGTTGGTCAATCTGATCACTACCTATCAGGCCGATCGGGGGGCGCTTTCGCGTCTCTACACCAACCGGCTATCGGCAGAATACTTCGCCCGTATGGAGTCCTTCAATCAGGATTACCTCAAGACCCTCCGAGCCCAAAACTATGACGCGCTCTCCGAAGACGGGAAAATCGACTATGTCCTCTTTCGCAATTTTCTCGAAAAGCAACTCGCCGAGCTTGACCTCGAAAAGCGGGATTTTATGGCGATTCAGTCGGTAGTTGCTTTTGGTAAGCCATTGGAAGACTTTGTGGTAGCCCGTCGCAGAGCCAAGCAACCCGACTCCAAAGCCTTGGCAGCCAGCTGGGATGCCGTGGCTAAAGCCGTGGCCGCCCAACACAAAGCCCTAGCCTCATCCGCTAAATATACCTCTTGGCAGCAGGCCGACTTGGCCGCTCAAGCCGTCGAAAGCCTCAACCGGGTGGTTAAAGAAGCCTATGATTTCTACTACGACTACGATCCAGCCTTCACTTGGTGGATGCCTGAACCTTGGAAAAAACTCGATGCAAGTATGAAAGCCTATGCCAAAGCCCTTCGCGAGCACTACACCAACACAGTGAAAGACGACGGCTCTGGAATCATTGGGAAGCCCATTGGAAGGGAAGCTTTAGAAAAGCAACTTTCTTTTGAGATGATCGCCTACTCTCCGGAGGAACTGATCGCTGAAGCAGAGAAGCAGTTTGCCTGGTGCGAAAAGGAAATGCTGAAAGCCTCCAATGAACTCGGCTTTGGCAATAATTGGAAAGCAGCCTTGGAAATGGTGAAGGAAACCTACTTGCCTGCAGGGGCATGGCCTGAAGAAGTGGCTAGACTCGGAGAAGAGGCCATTGACATTATGGTCAAAAATGACTGGTTGACCGTGCCTCCTTTGGCGATTGAAACCTGGAGAACGATCATGATTTCTCCAGAAAGGCAGCGGGTAAGCCCGTTCTTTTTGGGGGGAGAGGTGATTCAGATCGCTTATCCAACCTCCGAAATGAGCCATGAGGACAAGATGATGTCCATGCGGGGAAATAATCCTCACTTTTCTAGAGCTACAGTACAGCACGAACTCATCCCGGGTCATCACCTGCAGCAGTTTATGAATCAGCGCTACATGACGCATCGAAGACCTTTCGGCACGCCATTCTGGACCGAGGGCTGGGCTTTGTATTGGGAGTTTGTGCTTTGGGATCGCAATTTCCCTCGGGACGCCAAAGACAAAGTCGGCATGCTCTTTTGGAGAATGCACCGCTGCGCACGGATTATTTTCTCCCTCAATTATCACTTGGGAAAAATGACACCTCAGCAATGCATTGACCTGCTTGTGGACAAAGTCGGTCACGAGCGAGCCAATGCCGAGGCAGAGGTGAGACGCTCCTTTGAGGGAAGTTACGGTCCGCTCTATCAAATCGCCTATATGATCGGAGCCCTGGAAATCTACTCCCTTAGAAAAGAAATGGTGGATTCCGGCAAAATGCCTGAGAAGCAATTCCATGATTTGATCATGACCCAAAACGCCATGCCGATCGAGATCCTGAGAGCAAAAGTGACCGGAAAACCATTGGATAAAAATCATAAGGCGAGCTGGAGGTTTTTGGATTGATTTATTTCCCGCAGATTTTCGCAGAAAAAGACACAGACCTGCCTACGGTAGGTAGGTTTCCGCGGATAATCAAAAAAGGAAGGTCACTTGGCCTTCCTTTTTTGATTGCTTTGTTTCCATATTTTTTCCTGTAAAAAAGGTAACTTCGGACTGATCAAGAAAAAGGTACCATGACTATAGAAAAAAGGAAGCTGAATATGATCCAGCGTCTGATGAAAATTGAAAAGTCCTCAAGTCTTGAAAAGATTGAGGAATCAATTATTCAAGCTGAAATGGATGCTCGGACTGAGGAATCCTTGGAGGCGATCAAACGAGGAGAGGTGATGACACTTGATGAATTCAGAAAGTCAAATCAGGAATGGCTAGCCAAGTTGTCTACGAAATAATCATCACTAAGCCTGCGAGAGATCGATTCCAATTTGAGATTTTAAGCTATATCGAACGGAATTTCAGTTTGATTAGAGCTATTGAAATCGAAAATCAACTTTCAGAACTTTTACTTTCACTCCAGATTAATCCTCAAAGAGGAAGTGTAGAAAAGTCCATAAAGGGGAAACAAAGCATTTTTAGATTTATTCTCCTTCAAGAGACAAAATATCTTGAGATAAAGATTGTTTACGTCATTGATGAGTCCAAAAATCTAGTCCAGGTCACAGATTTCTTTTTGACCAAAATGAACCCCGCCAAGATGCGATTCAGCTAAAAAAAGGAAGGTCACTCGGCCTTCCTTTTTGAGTTAAAAATTAACCAATTGAGTACTTAATTTTCCAGGGGTTGTTCATCTTTCTTTTCATCCTTAAGTTTAATCACGACCACCCCATTGATTCCTTTGGTTCCATACTTCTCCACAGCCTGTTCCCCTTTAAGCACCGTGACGCTTTCGACACCTTTCGGGTCGATGTGTTCAAAAGATTGCACTTGAGTTCTTCCGGATCTCGATTCGATGAAATACAAAGGCTGTTCCTTGCTGCCATTGACGGTTACTGCGACTTTTGGAGAAGTAGCAAGTCCGGTTCCATTCAGAATGATATTTGATGAATTTCCGCCCAGGCTTTGTAATTTTTCTCCGGAAATGGAATTCCCGTTTTGGATAAAATACTTTTTGGGAGCCTCTAATTTTTCGATCTGCTCAGGAGTCAGTTCATTTTTAATGGCTACCATCATAGTCATCTGAATCCGTTTCATCTGATTTTCCAATTTCAGGATTTCATCTAGCTGTCGGGTAACGTCCGCAGAGTTAATTCTAGGCTGGTCGAGTAGCTTTTTCATTTTGGAGGTGGCATCATCCAAGTCCCATTTAAGTGTGGAAAATTGAACCGAATTATCTGCATGGAGTTTTTTGATTTTAGCTACTTGAGATTCGGTAAGTCCGATCTCCTCACGTACCTCCATTAGATTAGTGGTGGAGTAAAGTTTACTTTTGAAAATGTCCTGTGAAGGGGGAGAAGCAGGTGATTGGACGTATGTGTAGCTCTTTTGGGCTTGAACCAAGGCTATGGGAAGCGCAATAAAAAGGATCAGAATTAGCTTTTTCATGTTTATGTAAGTTTTGACCTAGTTGGTTTAGTTAAAATTCTGTAAGTAGTGATGCCGTCGGAGATTCCCAGATATCCATTTCTGTGGTTTCTTGAATATGGAATTGAAGTTCTTGATTTGGTCC
Organism: Algoriphagus aquatilis; assembly: GCF_042657405.1. Classification (NCBI taxonomy): domain Bacteria; kingdom Pseudomonadati; phylum Bacteroidota; class Cytophagia; order Cytophagales; family Cyclobacteriaceae; genus Algoriphagus; species Algoriphagus aquatilis. The sequence goes on along the minus strand of NZ_JBHSKS010000005.1, from coordinate 197,112 downwards.
TTCCTCCAACGTGATGATGAGAACTTCAGGTCCAGTTAGATTGGGCTCTTTTTCTCTCAGTATATATGCCCCCAATAACAGTGTAGCAGCTATTCCCACGGGAATCCACCAATTGCGTAAGTCTTTCTTCTCCTTTTCAGGAAAAGGAGGAACCACCAGGTGTTCATCTTTTTCCTTTAGTGATTGGAAAAAGGCGTGTAGTTTGGGGTCTTTATCGATGTTCATTTTTTCTCTTTTGTTTCCCGCAGATTTTCACAGAAAAATCCACAGATGTGCACAGATTCTTTTCGGTTTGGGAGGATTTAGACTTTCTATCCCATTTTTCTGATTTCAAATTTTAAACCTTCGAGGTTCTTCAAACCTCAAAGGTTTTTCGGAGTTCAATCCATTCTCTTGCCCGAGACAGTGTCCTCACTGCCGCATTTACGATTTCTATCCATAATCCATTCTTTCAGTTTTTTCTTTCCTCGATCGTAATGTGTTCTTACCGTACCAATGTGCAGTTGAAGGACTTTGGCGGCTTCTTCCAGTGTCATGTCGTGGTAAAAAACCATCAGCAAGACTTCCTGCTGCATCTTGGGTAGGCGTCGAATCAGGTCCTCGTGGCTTTCGGTTTCTGTAGGTTCTGACTCCCAAGCCATGTCTTCCTCGATTTCGACAGTCAGCCACTTTCCTTTGGTACGGAGTTCATCCATCGCCGTGAATCGAATCACCGAAAACAACCAAGTCTTCGGATGGTCTTCCGCTTTTAGTTTGGCTTTTCCTTCGAGCACCTTCAAGTACACCTGCTGGATCACATCCTTGGCCAGTTCCCCGTCAAATCCGCAGCACTGTCTGGCCCAAAGAAAGGCCTCGCGGTGGTACTGACGGAGAAAGGTTTCGAGCTGTGATCGGTTCATGTACACTACTTAATCAGAAATCGTCGGGATTTATATGACATACTTTGAAAAAAGTTGGAAAGTTGGAAGGTAAAAAGGTTGTAAAGTTAGAAGGTGGTAAGGTTGTAAGGTTGAATCAACTTTGCAACTTTGCAACTTTAGCACTTTCCAACTTATGTGGAGTCAACTCATTCGCCAATTTCGTCATTACCTCAAGCTGGAGCGCTCGCTGAGTGAAAATTCCATCGAAGCCTACACGCTTGATGTGCAGAAGTTGGCGGATTTTTCAGAAAGGGAGTTTCCTCAGAAAAGCCCGCTCGACCTCGAACTCGAGCACCTTCGCCGTTTTGTGAATACCTTGGCGGCTTTGGAGATTTCCGCCTACACCCAGGCCCGTATCATCTCTGGGGTCAAAGCCTTTTACCGCTTTCTGATGTATGAAGACCGGATCAAGGAAGATCCCGCCCAACTCCTCGAAGCACCCAAGCTTGGGCGCAAACTCCCCGATACCCTGAGCTATCCCGAGATTGAGCAGTTGCTGGAGGCCATTCCGCTCGGTGAACCCGAGGGGCACCGCAACCGGGCCATGCTCGAAATGCTGTACAGTTCTGGCTTACGTGTCAGCGAGCTCGTCGAACTCAAAAAAAGCCAGGTCTTTGCCGATATCGGATTTCTGAGAGTGGTGGGAAAAGGCAACAAGGAACGATTGGTACCAATCGGCAAGGATGCCTTGCGCTACTTGAAAATCTACCAAGAGCAGATTCGAGTGCATCAGACTCCGGCCAAAGGCAACGAGGAATTTGTATTTCTCAACCGGCGTGGTCAGAAACTCACCCGAGTGATGATTTTTCTAATCATCAAAAAGACCGCTGAGCAGGCGGGGATCAAAAAGAATATCAGTCCGCATACCTTCCGCCACTCCTTCGCCACCCACCTGATCGAAGGCGGAGCGGACCTGCGTGCCGTGCAGGAAATGCTGGGTCATGAAAGCATTACGACTACCGAGATTTATACCCATTTGGATCGAGATTACCTCAGGCAGGTGCTGACGGAGTTTCATCCGAGGAAGTGATTTTTTTAGATGGAGTTTAGGATTTTACAACCCAGAATCAAATTCATATTTAGGCAATTCTCCCGGTAAAACTCCAAATCCTTTTTCGCATCCTACAGTGGGATTATAGACCCATTTTTTTTCAAATCCAGTCGCACGGGAAAGCTAGGTTCTAATCATCATCTGGCTTTTCTCAACGTTCGCAAAATGCTTCGAGGGCAATTCTGTAGGCTTGGATATACTTTTTGGCAGGTTCAGTTTTCTTTTTTTTCATCCCAGTGATCCTCATTTCAATTTGGTGACATCATTTAGCTCTCATACAGATGTCTACCCAATACTTACATCGCTTTCTTTTCGCATTGTTGGTGCTCTACCTGAGTGGCCTGCCTGTCCATGCGCAAAATCAGGTCCTTACTAGCCTGGAGGAAGTTTTGCGCTTTGCTCAAGTGCATTCGCCCCAGCCTAAAATCAGGCAGATGCAATCCGTTCAGCAGGATCATGCGACCAAAATCAGCCGTGCCGAGCTGTTTCCTTCTTTGCGGGCATATGGCACCTGGGACAATTACCTCCAGCTTCCAGTCCAGCTTTTGCCTTCGGAAGCGGTAGGAGGAGAACCCGGCACGTTTACTGAAATCCGTTTTGGCACTAAGTACCAGCTCAGCTTGGGATTGGAAGCATCATTGCCTCTATTTGATTTCGAGCTCTGGAATAAAGTCAAAGCCGATCGCCTTCGGTCTCAGGCCACCCTTCAGGACCTGGCTGCTCAGCAGCAAGCTTGGTCTGAAGAAATCGCCAGAGCTTATTTCCAGCTATTACTTCATCGGGAAAGTTTGCTGCTGGCAGAAGAGCGGTTTCACCTTTCGGATTCGATTTTCCGGCTGGCTTCACTTACCTATCAAGCAGGTGAAATGGAACCCCTTCCCTACCAACGAATCAAAGCCACGGCCCAAGCCGCTCAGAATGCACACATCAAGCAAAAAAAGCAAGAGGAACTCGCTCATGCTACGCTCCTGAGACTCATCGGCAGTACAGCAGGCGAAGTGGAATTTACCGAACGCTTCAAGTGGTCTCCCTCCGTGAATCAGGAAGTGGACTATGTGCTTTCGGCTCTTCCCGAATGGAAAAAAGCGGACCTTGAAGTGGCTGGCAGCGAGCAAGCTTGGAAGCAATCCCGTGCAAGTCACCTACCCAAACTCACCGCTACGGGGAGATTTTACCAGCAGACCCTAGCTAATAATTTCAACCTCTCAGGAGCCAGTTCCTTTGAGGTCGGAGTGGTGGGACTAAGCCTTAACTGGAATCTATTCCAGGGAAATCTGAAGCGACTAAAAACCAAAACGGCCTACCTCGATTGGCAAATAGCCAAAGAACAGCAGCGCCATATTCAACAAGTCCTGAGTGAAGAGCAGTCCAGGCTCCAATCCGAATGGATCAACAATCACCGGGTGGTTCAGGGCTTTGATCCTCTCCTCAAGCTCTATGCAGACAATTTTCGACTTGCGGGGCTTCAATGGGCTGCCGGAATTATTCCTGCCGATGAGCTCCTTCAAGTAGAAAAAGAATGGCTGGAGCAGCAGCAAGAATACCTGGTCGCTCTTGCTGACCTCTTTACATCCCAAGCATTGCTAGTCATCCGTAACCAAACCTACTCCGAAAATCCATGAATAAGTTTCATCTAAAATTCAGCAACCTGTTCTTTTTTATTCTCTCTTCAGCAGCACTGACGGCCTGTTCGGAAGTGCCGACTCAGACTCCACAGGTCAAATCGGTGACTGAGGCCGTCTATGCCTCCGGCTATCTCGAGGCAATCGATCAAGCAGAGATCCGGGCACAAGTGGAAGGAGTCCTGCTGGAGACCTTTGTCAAGGAAGGAGAGCCCGTCCGCAAAGGGCAGCTTTTGTTTACCCTGTCGGGGATAGCCCTCGACAGTCGACTCCAATCCGCAAAGACCGCCTATGAGGTGGCCTTACGGAATGCTTCCGACCTGGGGCCGGCCATTCAGGAAGCCGTCAAAGGGGTAGCCATCGCAAAGGAACAATTTGTCAACGACTCGCTCATGTGGGTCAGACAATCCAGCCTCTATTCGCAAAAGGCAATATCACAGTCGAGCTATGAAAATGCCCGAAAAACCTATGAATCCTCCCGGCAGAATCTGGCGCGTAGTCAGAGTCAGCTGAAAGGAAAGCAAGACCAGGTCATTCGGGAGCTGGAAGCCAGCCGCAAAGAGTGGAGGACAGTCCAAGACGAGCTGGATTTCTACCAAGTGAAAAGCGACCGGGATGGAATCTTTTATGAGTCGCCTTTTTCTCCCGGAGAGCTGGTGAAAAAAGGCGATATCCTGGCCGTCATTGGTTCAGATCAGGGATATATCGGCAGTCTCAAGATCGATGAGAAAGATATCAGTCGGGTCAGTCTGGGCCAACAGGTCCTGTTGGAGATGGATGCGTTTCCGGATCAAACCTTCCAGGCCAAGTTGACCAAAGTCTACTCCAGAATCGATCCCATTGATCAGATGCTGCGTGTGGATGTCGCCTTGACCGACAAGCTACCCACGGCACTGACGGGACTAGCTCTGGAGGCAAACATTGTCATCCGTGAAAAATCCGACGCCCTGGTCATTCCCGGCAACCTCCTGCTTCCAGGTGATAGTGTCCGTGTTCTGAAAGAGGGGAAAGCGCAAAAAGTGAAAGTGATCCCCGGTATCCGGACCTTGTCAGAGGTGGAAATCCTGGAGGGAATTACAGCTGAATCCAATCTGATCAAACCATGAATGTCATTCTGAAAATCGCCAAAACCCACCTCTTGTCCAAGCCCAAACAGACTTTGGTGGCGATGCTGGGTGTGACCTTCGGTATCGGGATGTTTATCATGATGATCAGCTTGATGACAGGTCTGAACAATTTCACGGAAGACCTGACCAAAATCGCCTCGGCAGACATCCGAATCTACAAAGATGTCACTGAACCAAGAGCCACGCTTTTGGACCGAATTCGTCCGGAGGGATTAAACCTGGTTCATCATGTCAAACCCAAAAACGAATCCGACAAAATTCGAAATGCCCGTCAGATTGCCGATCTGCTACGCCAAGACCCCGAAGTGATCGGCGTCGCACCTCGGCTCACCAGTCAGGTCTTTTATAACTTTGGCCCTGTAAAACTCAACGGTTCAGTAGCTGGGGTGGATATTTTGGAAGAGGATAAGCTATTTGACCTCCATTCCAAAATCAAAGCTGGCTCACTGGCAGCACTCAAAACCACCTCCAATGGTTTGATTATCGGTTCTGGTTTGGCTAAAAAGCTGTCTGCTCAAGTCGGTGACCTGCTAATGGTCACTACGCCACAAGGGGTCATCTATACGATGAAGGTGGTCGGAATCTTTCAGTTGGGATTGGGGGAAATAGACAACGTCCGCAGCTATGCCAACCTGGCCACAGTCCAGAAGCTACTGGGCAAAGATGCCAGCTACATCACCGACTTAAATCTCAAAATCACCAATTACCGGGAGGCTAAAGCCAAAGCTCAGACCATACAGGCAGCCTATGGGAATAAGGCAGAAGATTGGGAGACGGCTAACTCTACCCTTTTGGCGGGAGCAATCATCCGCGACATCATGACCTATTCGGTGTCGATCACCTTATTGATCGTTGCTGGTTTTGGGATTTACAATATCCTCAACATGACCATTTACAGCAAGATGAAAGACATTGCCATTCTCAAGGCTACGGGTTTTGCGGCCAAGGATGTGACAGGAATTTTCTTAACCCAGTCTTTGATCATTGGATTGATCGGGAGCCTAATGGGCCTGGTGGTAGGATTTGTTTTTTCGCTGCTGCTGGCACAGGTGCCCTTTGACGGGGGGGAACTCCTCGCCTTGGATTCTCTTCCGATCAACTTTGACACGAAATATTATATCATCGGGATTGTCTTTGGTGTCTTGACTACTGCCGTGGCGGGCTGGATGCCTTCCCGAAAAGCCGGAAAAATTGATCCTATCGAAATCATCAGAGGAATATGAGCACTAGCAACATCCTGCTCAAGACGCAGGGAATCACCAAATATTTCCATGATCCAGAGACTTTTCAGGTCCTGAAAGGCATCGATATAGAAGTCCATAAAGGAGAGTTTCTCAGTCTGATAGGAAAGTCTGGCAGTGGGAAATCCACCCTTCTTTACTTGCTCAGTACCATGGACATGGACTTTGAAGGCACGTTGGAGATTAACATGGAAGAACTGACCGGAAAGTCTCCGGACTACCTGGCGCGATTTCGAAGTGAGCACATCGGCTTTGTCTTTCAGTTTCATTTTCTGTTGCCGGAGTTTACTGCCTTGGAAAATGTCATGATCCCTGCGCTGAAGTTGGGAAAGTATTCAGAGGAAGTGATCCGTCAAAAAGCGATGGAAAAACTCGACCTACTCGGCATTGCGGATCAGGCAAAAAAAGCTTCCTCCCGACTATCCGGAGGACAGCAGCAGCGGGTGGCAATAGCCCGGGCCTTAATCAACGATCCGTTACTGATTATGGGCGATGAGCCTACCGGCAATCTGGATTCTGTCAATTCGAAAATCGTGTTTGATACGTTTCGAAAACTCACCAGAGACTTGGGACAGACCATCATCACGGTGACCCACGACGATGATTTTGCTGCAAAAACAGACCGCATCATTGAGATGAAGGATGGAAAGATCATTTCCTGATCACGGGTTTTGGAGTCAGTTATTGGCCGGATATGGGAAGCCAACTGCTTACCTGCGAGGGTTTGACCGAAGCTTGGAAAATTGGAATTCTTTGTCCCACGAATTGACTCGCCCGAGAAAAACCCGTAATCTACGGTGCAAACAAGCCCTATGAAGATCAAAAAAAGCCTTTGGATGGAGTATGCCATTCTTGTATTGGTCACCTTAGTCAGCGGGGTGACCCGATACTTGCTATGGGATGACTTGGGGCTGAAAGGGGAATTTCCCCCGGAGACGATCGGTTTTTCCTTTGTCTTTTTGGTGCTGAGTTGGGAGTTTTTCAAAGGAATGGAGCGATACATGAATCGCATCCTTCCCTACTCCAAAGGCTTGGCATTGCGGATTTCAGTTCAATTGGTGATTGGCGCCGTGTACATGCTTTTAGTCAATCGGCTGCTGTTTATGGTGGCAGGTAAATACCTCGAAGGTTCGCTTTCGGTCATGTTTAGCATGACGACCTATGCCACCTTTGCTACGCTTTCCTTTTTGATCAACAGCATCTTTTTCGGAAAGTATTTTTTCCAGGAATGGAAAAAAAGCCTCCTGAATGCCGAGCGACTGGAGCGTGAAAAGACACAGGTGCAATTTGACAACCTAAAAAATCAACTCAACCCGCACTTCCTTTTCAATTCTCTGAGTTCACTTCACAGCCTGATCATGGATCGGCCCGCGCTCGCCTCTGAATATGTGACTAACCTGTCCAAGGTCTACCGCTATGTACTCCTTCATGAAAACAAGGTGACGGTTCCCCTTCGCGAGGAATTGGAGTTTATCGGTCACTTTATCTTTTTGTTGGAAACCCGCTTTGGAAAAGGTGTGGACGTTAAAATCGATGTATCGGAGGAGTCCAAAAGTTTGGGCATAGTGCCGGTCACGCTTCAGATTTTGCTCGAAAACTGCATCAAGCACAACGCCATCGATCCCGATGCCCCACTTCAAATCCGGGTAACGGCAGAAGAAAAGTCCCTGCGGGTCAGCAATTCCATTCATCACAAAATCCAGGCGATGGAGTCCAATGGTAAGGGGTTGGAAGATTTGAAGAAGCTATACAGCTTTTTGAGTAAGGAGCCTGTCCAGGTACTTTCTTCGGAAAGTAAATTTTCAGTCATCATCCCATTGATCCCCAACCTATCCTAAGCCATGAATAATTACCTTACCGGTGAGCGTGCACGAATAGTTATCCTCGAGGATGAACCCTTAGTAGCCGATGGATTGTCCAAGCATGTCCTGGATTTGATGCCTGAAGCAGAGGTTTTGGTGATTTTGCCCAGCGTCAAAAAGGCCTTGGACTGGTTTGAAAAAGGGCACGAGGTGGATCTTATTTTTGCTGATATCCAGCTTGCAGACGGCATCAGTTTTGACCTTTTTAAGCGGATGGAGCCCAAGTGTCCGGTAATCTTTACCACGGCCTTTGACCAATACGCCATCAGGGCTTTTGAGGTCAACAGTGTGGATTTTTTGCTCAAACCCATCGAAAAAAAGGAGCTAAAAAATGCCTTAGAAAAACTCAGAAAACGCCGGGAGTCTTACGTTTTGCCGGAGCTAAGGATGGCATTGGATCGGGTTAAATCAGGAAAAACTTACCTGGAAAGAATGTTGGTGACGGTTCAAAATACCCTGATGCCGGTGACGATTGGGGAGGTTTCGGGATTTGTGAAGGAAGAACTCATTTTTCTGGTCAATCGTGAGGGAAAGCGATTGATCACAGACTTTCAGACTTTGGAGGAGTTGGAAGGGAAATTGGACCCGGCCGTTTTCTTTCGAGCCAATCGGCAAACCATTATCCGAATAGATGAAGTCAAGCAGATCAAGACAAATTATAAAGGACTGGAGGTGTACCTCAAAAATCCAATGCTCAATCGGGTAGAGATCAGCAAGGAGCGAAGTCCCCTATTCAAGCATTGGATGTTGGGAAATGAGTGAGGTAGATCTAATTCCTTCAGTCAATTCCAAAATAGAAGTTGAAAATTACCCCATGATATCCGCTAACCCTCGGAATAGATTTAGGGGATATTCCGCCCAGCGATTGCACAGGTAGAGATACCACTCTTTGCCATAGACCACATAGATGCGGCAGGGATATCCAGCCTCTTTGTAGGCTTCGAATTCTTCATTACAAATCCCAAGCAAACGCTCCAAGACGTAATTTTTGGGCTGATGGCGTTCAATTAATCGTAGGGCTTCTTGGTGGATTTTTTCATCGTGTGAGGCTATGGCGCAGGGATGATCTTTTGCAAAAAGCTGCTCGGCATAGTTGAGGTATCGTTCGTCCAATTCTTTTCCCCTTGGAAGTGAATAGCCGCTTGGCGTGTCGTAGGCACCTTTGACCAGACGGATACTCCCGGGTAGTTGGAGGATTTCCGTAAAGTCATCGGGCGTGCGTTGGAGGTATGCCTGAATTGTGATTCCCAGGTTAGAGTGGGTCTTGAGGGTCTCCTTGTAAATGTCCAGTATGGCATCAGTACGGTCGGTCCCTTCCATGCTGATGATCACTTCTTGGTTAGACTTAGCGGCGGCACGGCAGAGGCGGTCCAGATTTTCCATTGCCAACTCTCTGGATACCAGCATGCCGATATGAGAGAGATCCAAGGAAACGGAGGAATCGAGCTGATGGGATTGGATGGCTGACGCAAAGTCGAGGAATTCTGTGGTGGCTTCCTTTGCATCCTTTTCATTCCGAATGCTTTCACCCATAAAGTCCGTGGTCACCCGATATCCGGATCGGTTGAGGCGCAGGATTGTCGGGACGGTTTCTTCAATAGTTTCTCCTCCGATATACCGGTTGGCTGCTTTTTTAAAAAGCTGAAAAAGGGATGGATTACTGAGAATGAAGTCTTTTGCCTCTTCATTGAGGGCGGCTTTTTTAAGGGCTTCAGAACCGAGTTTTAAAAGTTCGTGATCCATTAAGTTTATATAAATGAAGTTGAATGTTTGCTGAGGCTTGGAAATTAGATCTTTAAAATAGTGAAATGCTATTTTTCTTCAGAATTGCTGAAATTATCATTCTGGGAATTTTTTTGAAGAAAATCCGTAAATCGTTCGTCCCCCATATTTCCAAGCGTCTTCATTTTCCTTCTGAATCAAATCCTGGATTCCCGACTTGGGAGTGAAGTCCGACTCTGCCGCTTGGGCGAGTTCACTGAGTTTTTTGATGGCTTGTTGTTGATCGGAAGAAGAGATTTTGGCCTTTTCAACGGCTGTTTTCAGCGTTGCGATGGTTTCGTCATAGACTTTTGTAGGTACTGGAAATGGCTTTCCGCCCTTACTTCCATGAGCAAATGAGAATCTTGCCGGATCGGTAAAGCGGGAAGGTGTGCCGTGAATTACTTCACTGACCAAAGCGAGGGATTGGAGCGTCCTCGGTCCAAGACCTTTGAGTAGGAGCAGCTCCTCAAATGTTTGGGTCTGTGACTCCTGCGCTAGCCAAAGGATGGAACCCAAACGCTTTAAGTCCACGTCCGCATCCTTGACGGCGCAATAATCAGGCAACTTCATATGGGGAATTTCTGCTAGGATTTTGGCAGGATCTTCTTGGGTGATGCTGAGCATGGAGGTTTGGGTTGGTTTGGCATTTCGGTCCACCAAATTCAAAATGTCCCCCTGATGATCTCCACAAATCGCCGTGTGGGGCTCCTCCACAAATGACTTCATTCTGCTGGAATTCCAATGATACCTGCGCGCCCTACCGTCTTCAGGCTTCATGCCTTGCTGGATGACCGACCAATCTGCTTCGTCGCTGACCAAGAAATAGTGCATGTACACCTGAAAGCCGTCTTGAATCGCTGTGCTGTCTACTTTGGCTGAAAGCCTACTTGAGCGTGAAAGCTCCTGCCCATCCAGCCCGGTGAGGTCGCCTACTCGAAGGAGTTCGGTGGGTGTTTGAAGGGAATCTTTTCCTTTTCCCCCACAGACAAAAATCCCCAACTCCTTAGCAAGGGGATTGAGGGATTTTTTCAAGGCACTCATCACCGCAGTGGTGACACCGGATGAATTCCAATCCATCCCAATGACCGCTCCGAAGCTTTGAAACCAGAAAGGGTCTGAGATTCTTTTTAGAAACTCTTTTTTTCCGTATTCCATCAGGATTGTCTCCACGATAGGTAAGCTCAATCGGGTCATCCGATCAAACAACCAAGTGGGAATACTTCCTCCCATGAGTTTCAAGTCAGCTGTTCCGGAGCGTTTCATTTGATTAGGATTTAGCCTTCGAGAGGCTCACTAAGAAATTTCGCAAAAGGGAGAGTAAGTTGGTACAAACCCATGATTTGTTCAACAAAGTCTGGCTTGGTGATTTCGGTAGCCGGAAGTTGTGTCATCGCCAAAAACGAGGTGTGGTATAACAAGGGTTGATGGGCTGCCGCTTCTTTAAACTCTTCCGGAATCCTTTTGATTTTGTCCCCCTGAATTTCTCCAAAGGCCTCCTTGAACTTTGGCTCTTGGATGATTTGTTCCAACTGCTCGGAATTCTGGGCAATATGGTGCCGGACTTCGAGCAGTTCCTCTTTCTCCAGCATTTTCAACCCGGCAGCAACGATCACTTCCTCTGCCCCAATGCTGAGGTAAAGGCCCGGACAAGGATTGCTTTTCTTCCCTTTTTTGGAAATCACCGCAGACATTTCTGTCTTGTAAGGGGATTTGTCCGCACTGAATCGGATGTCCTTGTTGATTCGGAAGATCGCTTCTGAAGGAGAAATGGTGATCTCGGGCGTCAAGGCATTCATCTCAAAAATCAATTTGGAGATAAAGGCTTCGAAAGGCTTTTTGACGTCCTTTTCAAAATCTTTTTTGTGGGCGTTGAACCAATCGGTGTTGTTGTTTTCGCTCAGTTGGCTAAAGAAGGATATGTAATTGTAGGTGAACATGGTCATTATTTTTTAAAGAAAGTTTGGTCTCCTCCCTTTGGGTGTAAGTATCCAGCGAAAGGAGACCCTAGGTGAAACATCAATTTTTCATGCGGTAGCCTTTAGCCAAAAATCGGGAGGATGCCTCATCCCGCTTGTCGTCATATTCGATCCGAAAGCCAGTAACCATGCGGTTGGCAAAGCCAAAGAGCGCACAAACAAAAACCACATCTTCGTAGTGCTTTTCGGTGTAGCCCAAATTCAAAAAGGAAAGGATATCTTCCTCTGTCACTGCGTTTGCGACTACTTTGTCTGCCAAAGCAAAAATCGGTTTCAACTCCTCGGTAGGATGATCCACCAGACTTCTGACTTCTTCACCTCCAATTACAAAAGCAGTTTCCAAATGTCCCAAATGGCAGAATGAACAGCCAAATTGCTTGGAAACATACGCTCCTAAAAGTTCTCGAGTGAGTGGTGTGAAGGCACTCTCAGGATGCATGACCTCATGGGCAAGGTTGAGGAATGCATCAAAGACGGTTGGTTTACGCCTTGCAATGGAGAAGATTCCAAACTTCGCGGCGGTCTCAAATAGGGTAACTTCTTTCAGTTCCATAGATGTTCGATAGTTATTGTTTTGGATTAAATGGGACAGATTAACTGTCTCGATTCAATAACTGAACGTGATTCATTTATGTTTTTGGAGAAGAAAAAAAAATCAATTTATTTTTTCAAGGATCTGATTATCATGTCCATATAAGATAAAAAAAAGGCGTCAGTATTTTTGTTTAGCTGTTGTTGGATGATGCCTGACTTTACATCGATGAGTTGGATGACTCCCACTGCCGAGGCCCAAAGCAGGAATGAAAATTCCGATTCATCAATATCCGGGTGAATGCTTCCTTGAGTTTTTCCCGATTGGATGACCTCAATGACATAATTGGTGATTTTCCGGCTAGCCATCAGGAGTTCCTCTGGTTCTTCTAGCCCGGCATTAGTTTCGTAAAAGGAGACCAACTGATGGTAAAAAGGATGTGCTTTGTAGAAGTTGAGATAAGCCCAAAGCATCATGCGGACTTTTTCCAAAGCGTCTGAAATCGATTCACCACTTTCTATGAATTTTTGCAAAAGGATTTCTCTCGATTTGATCGTGAGATGAGCGATGATGTCTTCTTTTTTTGGAAAATACAGATAAATCGTGCCGACAGCCAAGCCAACCTTTTTAGCTACTTGGGCTATGCTCAGGCTTTCCAATCCGCTTTCTTGAATGAGTTCTTCCGCGCAGTTTAGGATGTCTTGTTTACGGTCACCTTTTGCCTGATCGTTTCTTGCTCTTTTCATGAGTTCTTCGGATAAAATCTCAAAACCAAATTCGGATCCGGGCAATTTTCCTGATAAAACTCCAAATCCTTTTCTGCCGCTACGCCGGGATAATCCCCCCAGTTTTCACCCAAATCCCACATCAGCTGGAAGTGAAGGTGAGGTGGCCAATCTCCGTTTTCGGGAAAAGGCCCCACATGGCAAAGTAACTCGCCTGCCTGAAATTCCTGTCCGACCAGTAGCTTTTCCAAGTCCTTTCGGAAAAGATGCCCATAAAGGGAAAAGAGGGTTTTTCCCTCTAGTTCATGCTCCAAAATGATCGTCGGGCCATAGTTGCCAAAGCCCGTGTTGTCCTGAAAGCTATGAACCTTTCCTGCTAAGGGCGCGAAAACCTGTGCTCCTGCCTCTGTCCAGATGTCGATTCCCAAATGGATATTTCGGAAGTCAGCAGATTCTGTAGCAAAAACTTCACTACGACGGTAAATCGCCCGATTCTCCAGATATCCTCCGATGCCGTACTTTTTTCCCGCGCTTTTCAGCTGAGCGAATACAAATCGGTCAAACTCGGCTGTATCACTAAGATTTACAGCATCCAATGCTTGATTAGCGGCAGTGAAATCAAGTTGAAGCGTATTTTCAGAAGTAAGCATTTCTCCCATGACAGGGAAAAAATCCATATCATTCCAGTTCATTGGGCTAAAATAAGGATTGGATCAAATTAATTTTCCTATTCGGACTATTCACCGATTATTTCATTTTTCTGTGAGCATGAGTGCCTTTTATCCGAAGTTATCCTTCCCCCTTCGGATAATTTTTCTAATTTTGCCCCAATTTGGACTTAAGTGAAATTTTCCTCAACCCTCCTCTCTAATGCCTAAAGACAGTAGCATCAAGCACGTCCTCCTCATCGGTTCAGGTCCCATCGTCATCGGTCAAGCTTGCGAATTTGACTATTCCGGCTCCCAGGCTTCCAGATCGCTCCGTGAAGAAGGGATCAAAGTCACCCTGATCAATTCCAATCCGGCCACGATCATGACCGACCCTGTGACTGCCGATCACGTGTATTTGCTTCCACTGGAAAAGAAATCCATCCGGAAAATCCTGACTGAGCATCCTGACATCGATGCCGTACTTCCTACCATGGGTGGACAGACTGCCCTCAATCTCGCTATCGAATGTGACAAAGCAGGAATTTGGAAAAACTATGGCGTTAAAATGATTGGTGTCGATATTGACGCCATCGATACCGCTGAAAACAGAGAAAAATTCAAAGCGCTCATGGAGCACATTGGAGTAGGCGTCTGCAAAGGGGCGACGGCTACTTCCATGCTACAGGGTAAAGAAATCGCTCAGGAAATAGGATTTCCGTTGATTATCAGGGCATCTTACACCTTGGGTGGTGCAGGTGGAGCTTTTGTGGAAAAGGCAGAGGACTTTGAAAAATACTTGGCAGCAGGTCTTCAGGCTTCGCCTGTTCATGAAGTGCTGATTGAGCAAAGCATCCTCGGTTGGAAAGAATACGAGCTAGAGGTGATGCGCGATAACATCGGCAACATGATCGTGATCTGTTCCATCGAAAATTTTGATCCGATGGGCGTGCATACCGGTGACTCCATTACCGTAGCACCTGCCATGACCCTTCCGGATACGGTATATCAGCGCATGCGTAACTATGCGATCACGATGATGAATAGCATCGGCAATTTTGCCGGAGGCTGTAACGTACAGTTTGCCGTAAGTCCGGATAATGACACGATCATCGGTATCGAGATTAACCCACGCGTTTCCCGATCCTCGGCACTTGCTTCCAAAGCGACCGGCTATCCGATTGCCAAAGTGGCTGCCAAGCTTGCAGTAGGATATAACCTGGACGAATTGTCCAACTCCATTACAGGGACTACTTCGGCATATTTTGAGCCTTCCATCGATTATGTGATCGTAAAAATTCCACGTTGGAACTTTGATAAATTCAAAGGTTCGGATCGTCGATTGGGCCTATCCATGAAAGCGGTAGGGGAAGTGATGGGCATCGGGCGCAACTTTCAAGAAGCGCTTCAAAAAGCCTGTCAGTCTCTTGAAATCAAGAGAAATGGCTTGGGTGCGGATGGCAAAGAGCTGAAAGATCAGGCGCAGATTCTTTACTCCCTGGCCAATCCTAGCTGGAACAGATTGTTCCATGTTTATGATGCTTTTAAACTAGGCATTTCCTTCCGCACAATCCACGATCTGACCAAGATCGATAAGTGGTTCCTCAAGCAAATCGAGGAATTGATTCATTTGGAAGCTGAGATTGAGAAATATAAAATCAACACCATCCCATTCGAACTGATGGATTTGGCGAAGAAAAAAGGCTACGCCGACCGTCAAATTGCGCACTTGCTCGATTGCTTGGAAAGCGATGTGTTTAACAAGCGCTACCATGAAATGGGAATCAAACGTGTCTACAAATTGGTAGATACCTGTGCTGCGGAGTTTGAGGCCCAGACCCCGTATTACTACTCCACTTTTGGAGAGGAAAACGAGTCTATCCGATCAGAGAAAAAGAAAGTGGTGGTATTGGGCTCGGGACCAAACCGTGTGGGGCAAGGAATTGAGTTTGACTACTCCTGTGTTCATGGAGTTTTGGCGGCTAAAGAGTGCGGCTACGAGACTATCATGATCAACTGTAACCCGGAGACGGTTTCTACTGATCCGGATGTAGCGGATAAACTTTACTTTGAGCCGGTTTTCTGGGAGCATATTTACGAGATCATTTTGCAGGAAAATCCTGTTGGAGTGATCGTGCAACTAGGGGGTCAGACTGCTTTGAAATTGGCTGAAAAACTTTCCAAATACGGCATCAAGATCATTGGAACGAGCTTCGAGGCCTTGGATTTGGCCGAAGACAGAGGTTTGTTCTCTACGCTTTTGAAAGAAAACAACGTACCTTATCCTGAATTCGGTACGATTCACAATACGGATGAGGCCCTTGAGCTTTGCAAAACGATCGGATTCCCACTTCTAGTTCGTCCAAGCTATGTATTGGGTGGTCAGGGGATGAAAATCGTGATCAACGAAAAGGAACTTGAAGAGCATGTGGTAAATGTGCTACGTGACATTCCTAATAATGAGATTCTTCTCGATCACTTCTTGGAAGGCGCCATCGAAGCGGAAGCAGATGCGATCTGTGATGGAGAAAATGTCTACATCATTGGTATTATGCAGCACATCGAGCCTGCCGGAATTCACTCCGGAGACTCCTATGCCGTCCTTCCTCCCTACAATTTGGGGGATTTGGTGATCCGTCAGATCGAGACTTACACCGAGAAAATCGCTTTGGCTCTCAAAACTGTCGGTTTGATCAACATCCAGTTTGCAATCAAGAATGACAAGGTGTATGTGATCGAGGCCAATCCTAGAGCTTCCCGTACGGTGCCGTTTATCTGCAAGGCCTATCAGGAACCTTATGTGAATTATGCCGTAAAGGTGATGTTGGGAGAGAAAAAGGTCACCGACTTTGAATTCAAACCGGTGAAGAAGGGTTATGCCATCAAAGAACCGGTATTCTCTTTCCACAAATTCCCGAATGTCAACAAAGAATTGGGACCTGAAATGAAATCCACCGGTGAAGCGATTTACTTTATCGACGATCTGATGGATGACTATTTCCTCAAAATTTACAACGAGCGAAATATCTATCTCAGCAGGTAAGCCGGTTCATAATCCTGAAAAAACTTGGTAAAATTTCTCATCATATTACTGGGAGTTGGCTGGCTGCTAGGCCAACTCCTTCGGTATTTTCTTCGGTCAAAGCTTGCTCAATTTGCGAAGCAAGTAAATGAAGCGGCCATGGAACAGCAGCGTGCTCAACAGCATGCTGCAAGGCCTAAAGATGCTGTAGTGGTAGATTACATTCCCAAGGAAGAATTGGATAAGCGAAAAAAAGATATCCAAGGAGGCGAATACGTCGACTACGAAGAAGTGAAGGAGTAACCGATAAAATCCTTAAGTGTGCAAAGGTCTGTGTCTCACAGACCTTTTTTCTTTTCTATCTTCTTAGATGTTTCTCGGATTGGTTTGAGAATTTTTCCAATGTTCGGAACTTTGGAAAAGTTTCAGGACATGACATCTCAGTCTTATATTTTGATTCTAACTTCTTCCAACTGAGCCTGCCTTTTTTTACTGAATTCGTCTGCACCAAAATACTTTAAACCCGCTTTTTGTTTTCGTTCCGATCAGAAAGTCTTCTCCACCGTCTTTTAGTCCAAGTTTCTTTTTAAGGTCTTCAGCCCCGATGCTATAGTTTCGGCAGATTACGTTGACTTTTCCCGAAGGGAAGAGATTTTTGATTTCCTGCTTTTTGGGAGAAACCTCCTGAATCACTTCAAAGACTCGGCCCGGGATGTCGTCCGGAATCGTATTCCCGGTGTAGAGGTGGCTGTTTTTCTCCAGTTTTTTCAATCCAAATCGCGCGGCGAAAAGATTAAACGCTCCGGCTTTAAGAATTCCGTTCAGCGGTTCGATCAAGTACGTTTCTGCTTCACCGAGGGGTACAATTGCCTTTTCTTCTTCCTTTGGTGCAAAAGAGAATCTTGGATTTTCACTGCCCAAATCAACGACTGAGATCTCTCTGGATTCTTGAGTATTTCCTTTTTCCCATGAAAGGAGGAGTTCCTTTACCTCATTTTTTACGGAAACCACGGTGATTTTCTGTATCTCCGGAAGCTCAGTCCAAGCTTGCGTGATATCCAGCATGGGTGAGGCTTTGATCAGGATGTGATCCGATTTGCTTCGCAAAAGAGACCAAGTACTCACTACATCCGGTTCGCATTCTTCCAGCTTATAAAGCTTCTGATTGCCGCCACCCCTTCTGGCAGGATCCGCATAAATCAGATCAAAGTGGTGGTTAGTTTTTTTCAAAAAATCCAATCCATCGCCTTCAAAAAACTCAAACTTTCTATCTAAACCCTCCATGGGTTCTGAACCCTTGGAGGGCTTCAATAGCTCAAGATTATGCTTCGAAATCTGGAAGAGTTCAGGCTGTCTTTCGCAATAAATTCCTTTTTCAAATCCCTGGCTCAAGTGGAAAAAATCCACTCCATAGCCTCCGGTAAGATCGATCATCAATTTACCATTCAAGCCTTTTGCTTTGAAGTGAGCTGTTTCTTCGGAAGAACTTTGCTCTAAAGAGATACTTGCAGGAAAAAGTAAATCGGGATTAGCAGACCAAGAAGGGAGTTTTTTGGATACTTTTTGTCGGGCAGAAATCTGCTGAACTGCCATTTTTAGATCAAAAGTGACTTTCCCTTGATATTTAAAAAGCAAAAGTGCAGGATCTTCTGAAAGATGATCCTGCACAAATTGTCTGAATTCAGCGCTATTGAGCTCGCTGAGGTTCATCAGACCAGTTTATTTTCCAAAAGGTATTCTGCAATCTGTACGGCATTGGTAGCAGCACCTTTTCTAAGGTTATCTGCCACAATCCACATATTGAGTGTGTTTGGTTGAGATTCATCTCGTCTCAATCGGCCTACGAATACCTCATCCTTTTTATGCGAAGTGATAGGCATTGGATAGACGAAGTTGGTCGGATCGTCCTGTACGATCACTCCAGGAGCATTTTCCAACAGGCTTCTCACTTCCGCCAAATCAAAATCCTGCTTAAACTCGACGTTGACCGCTTCAGAGTGTCCACCCATGGTCGGAATACGAACAGTAGTAGATGTCACTTGGATGGTATTGTCGCTGAAGATTTTTTTGGTCTCGTTGATCATTTTCATCTCTTCCTTGGTGTAGCCGTTGGGCTGGAACACGTCGATGTGAGGAAGAACGTTCATGTCAATCTTATGAGGATAAACCATTGGAGGATTGGCTTCGCCTGATCGCTCAGCCATCATCTGATCTACTGCGGCTTTCCCCGTGCCTGTCACAGATTGATAGGTAGATACAACGATGCGCTTGATGCCATAGCGCTGGCGCAAAGGCTCCAACGCCAACACCATTTGAATAGTGGAGCAGTTGGGGTTGGCGATGATTTTATCGTTAGGAGTAATTTCTTTCGCGTTGATTTCTGGGACAACCAATTTTTTGGAAGGATCCATTCTCCATGCAGAAGAGTTGTCGATCACAAAAGTGCCTACTTCTGCAAATTTGGGAGCCCACTCCAGTGAGGTGCTTCCACCTGCGGAGAAAATGGCGATTTCAGGTTTGGCTGCCACAGCATCGGCCAGGCCGATTACGGTGTGTTTTTTACCCTTATACTCGATCTGTTTACCCACGGATCGCTCAGAAGCAACCAATAGCAGTTCGTCATAAGGGAAGTTGTGCTCGTCGAGCACCTCGAGAATTTCGGAGCCTACCAGACCGGTGGCACCTACTACAGCCAGTTTCATAATATGAATAGGTTTTAATTGGTTTTGGGACTGCAAAAGTAAGGACTAGGAGTTCATTTTCAGGATAATGACTCAAAAAATCATCGAGTTTTTTCTGATTGACACCGAGGTTAAAACTAATTTTTGTATTTTAAGTGCGTTCTTTTTTATCATTTTTATGATGAATCGTACTTTTCTATCCTTTGTTTTTTGGTTTTCCTTTAGCTCTATATCCATCTTTCCTATGAAGGCATTGGGGCAAAAACAGGATTTTGAAAGCCAATTTTCCATCACTTCTTTTCCCGGGGAGTTTCTTCCGGGTTGGTATGGAAATGAGGTTAGAAGCCCTTCCTCGCGGATCTTTCAGACTCTAAACCTTGGTAAGGGGAATTCCAGAGCACTAGCGGTTCAGCCGATCAATACATTCAATGGAGAAATTTGGATTAGGCTGAACCCATCAGAATTAGAAAGACCCCAGGTTTCTTTTTGGGCAAGAAGCCTACAGAATGGGACAGGAAACCGTCCTGCTGTGGTGTATTTTTCGTGGGGAGAACGTTTGAATGGAGGATTTTCAGATAGGGTCTTACTGGGTGGGGAGAATGAATTTGGGAATGAAAATCAGGAGTACCGAAGGTTTGTTCTAGAGGTTCCAATTGAATATGCGGGGCTCAATGAAGTCTTTTTGAAATTGGAGATCCTTTATGGGGCAGGGAGTGGAAGTGCTGCGAGGTGGTTTTTGGATGATTTTGAGATGGGGGATTTTGTTCAGGATGCTACCCCACCAAAAGTAAAAAGTGTAAAGGGGTATTCTTCAAAGGAGATTTTGTTGGGTTTCGATGAGCCAATAGACCCGGTATTCTCGCTCCTTCCGCTTGCTTACAAGTTGGATGGAATAGACCCCGAAATAATCAATTCACTCAATGATTCTACCCGGATTCTTCGTTTTGAGGAAAATTTGGAAGAAGGTAAAAGTTATAGGTTGGATGTCATGCAAATTCCCGATTTGGAAGGCAATTTTTTGAGGGATACCTCGGTCAATTTCAGGTTTACAGATCCGACTTCGTTTGACTACAAATCTTTGGTGATCAATGAACTCATGCCGGCTCCAAGAGCAGATCAAGACCTGCCTAATGTGGAATATGTTGAGTTGTACAATCCCTCTGCTAAAGAGTTTAGGCTTCAAGGATTACTCTTTTCGAATTCCAGAAGTACGGCGTCTCTTCCTGAGTTTTGGATTCAGCCAGGAGCATATGTTTTACTCGCGCCCTTATCACAGTCCAATCAGTTGAAGGAATTTGGAAATGTGATACCGATCAGTTCATGGCCTACCCTGCTAAACTCCGGAGATAGGGTCAGTTTGACTTCATCCCAAGGTGTGCTGATTGACCAGCTGAGTTATGCTACCTTTTCTTGGGGAGGGAGTGAATTTGCTTCAGGAGGCTATAGTCTTGAGGTTGTCCATCCGGAGTTCCTTTGTGATAATTCGGGGTTTCTAAAGTCATCGATGGATCCTGCTCGAGGAACACCAGGGAAAGTGAATTCTGTTTTTTCGCAAGAAATTGATCTCATAGAATTCGAGATTGAATCTGCGTTTTTTGTGAATTCTCGAGAGGTTGAGGTTGTATTCAATCAGCTTTTTTTACCAACTATTTCAACTAATCAAATTACCTTCTCAGATGGACTCAAGGCAGACTCAACATGGATTTCACTTAATGGTAATGCCATAAAGATAAAATTGGATCGAGAAGCTATTCGTGGCAGAAAATATGAAGTTAAAATTACATCACTTGTGAATTGCCGTGGGGTTGTTCAAGAAGACCCTCTATCGGCCAATCTTGTTTTAGCAGAAGCAGCTGGACCTGGAGATTTGATCATCAACGAAGTGTTATTTGATGCACGAGTGGGGGATCCCAAATTTGTAGAGATTCATAACACCACTGATAAATTCCTGTCTCTGGAATCTTGGGCGCTTGGTAATCTGAATAATTCTGGACAAACCAGTCAGGTTCGAATTTTCGGTGGAAGAGGCGATTATTTGGAACCAGGAGGATTTTTGGCAATTACTACGGATACAAATTCGCTGAAACTTGCTTATCCTAAATCTGTAAATGGTCATTTTTTTCAGATTCCAAGTCTACCAAGTTATCCGATTTCCGGAGGCACTGTGGTCTTGATTTCCAATGTAGGGGAAGCGGTCGAAAAATTCACCTATGACCCGAAAATGCATCATCCACTTATCCGGAACACAAAAGGAGTCTCTTTGGAACGGATATCATCGACATCAGCCGCTGCTTTGGATTTTAATTGGCAGTCTGCATCCGGCAATGAAGATTTTGCGACCCCAGGAAAACGAAATTCAACTGTTTTAGGTGAATTTGAATCAAACTTGATTCAAATCGAACCGCAAGTTTTTGATCCAGAGGGGAGTGTTGGTGCCACATTTACTACAATTCGATATGAATTGGATCAACCTGGCTGGGTGGGTAGCTTTTCTGTTTTTTCCGCTTCTGGGTTGGCTGTTCATACTTTGGCTCAAAACCAGCCTTTAGGTACCCAGGGCCTTTTAACTTGGAATGGTACAGATGATTTGGGAGCAAGAGTTAGGCCCGGCTATTATGTACTATTGGTAGAGTTGGTTGATACGAATGGGAAAATTTTGATTTTCAAAAAGACACTTGTTGTGGCTGCAAAGCTCTAGAAGAAGAGTCAATCCATTCATTTAAGGTTTCTTTTGGGATGGATTGAATTAAAAGTATTAAAGTATGGAGATGTGTAATTCTTGCTCTGAAACTTTTAATTTTTGCAAATATCAAAGTCCAATGTATTTTAGGGAACCAATTGTTTAAAAGTCCCAGTAAGATCAATTAAAGCCAGACAGGTATGAGCCAAGAAGAAAAAACAGCCTACTCACAAGAAGAGCTTAGAGAGTTTGAAGAGATAATTCTTCAAAAATTAGCAGTGGCAAAAACAGAGCTTCATTCGCTCAAGGAAACCTTGAGTAAGAAAAATGATAGTGGGACTGATTATACCGCTTCGACCTCCAAACTTTTGGAAGATGGTGCGGATACTCTTGAGCGTGAAAACTTGAGTCAATTGGCTGCTAGACAACAGAAGTTTGTGATCAACTTGGAAAATGCTCTAATACGCATCAAAAATGGCACTTATGGCATTTGCGTGGATACCGGCAAATTGATCGCTAAAGACCGACTTAAAGCTGTACCGCATACCATGCATTCTATCGAGGCGAAACTGGCCAAAAAGTAATCTTGGATTTTCTTCATCGACATATTGAAGCACTCATTTTTTGTGCTCCAGAGCCCTTGACTGTCACTGAGATCGTCAAATGTCTCTCTGAGATGTTTGAGGCTGAAGTGCCCATGGATCATGTTGAGAGTGCCATCTATGAGTTGAGAAAAAAGTACAATCAAGAAGATTTTGCCTTTGCATTGGAGCATTTGGGTGGAGGATACCAGTTTCTTACCAAACCATCCTATCAGACAAGCATCAGTATTCTCCTCAAACAACAGTCTCAAAAAAGACTTTCTTCAGCCCAATTGGAAACCCTTTCAATTATTGCCTACAAGCAACCAATCACCAAAGGAGAAGTAGAGCAGATTCGGGGTGTAAACAGTGATTATTCCGTGCAAAAGCTTTTGGAAAAGGAGTTGATCGAGATCAAAGGAAAGTCGGAGGGAGTAGGTAAGCCTTTGATCTATGGTACATCCGAAAAGTTTATGGAGTACTTTGGGATCAATTCTTTACAAGACCTACCTCAACCCAAGGATTTCTCTCAGCCGGAAAATCAGATAGGTGAGGAGCGAGATTAATCTAAGGGTTTAACTTTGGCCAAAGTTGAGACCAAGAATTTTTTTCCAGTGTCCACCTCTTCACAAAGAATTCTGGTTCGTCTAGTTTCACCCTTTTTGAATTTCCTGCCTGCTAGAAGGAACGTGTTACCTGGCATGACATCAGAAAGAAATACTTCCTGAGCAGTTGATTCCTTTTTGTCGTATTTACTCATCTCCTTCATTAGAAATAAATCTCTTGCCGAACTAGATGAGGGGTTTTTCATGTGGAGTCGAAGCGGAATCAATAAATCATGCGGAAAGACGCTTTCAGAGAGTATTGGGACCATGAGTTGTTGAAACATTGATTTCCAATCTGCCCCATGAGGCACATGATTGGATCCTAAATTTTCAAAAACTCTCAGATGAGCTATTTCATGAATATAGGTGAGTAAAAATTGAAAGGGATTCAGGTCCGAGTTGAGTGTGATAGTTTGCATTTTCCTGTCCTTTCTATACCTAAAATCCCCAAGTTTGCTGTTTCTTGGGTTTTTGATTTGTAGTAAAAAGGGGGTTTCACTCCATAGAGTAATGCAATATTGGATTGAGTTTGAAGGAAGGTGTTTGGTGAAAATTTGTAAAAGTTCAGGCGGGATATTCATAAGGGCTAAAAATAAAAAAAAAGAGCTCCGATTTCGGAACTCTTAATTTTTTCACGCGTGGTGTGTGTTGATTACTGAGCAACAGCAGCAGTAGTGTCAGCAGCAGCAGCAGCAGAATCAGCAGCAGCTTGAGCAGCGGCAGCAGCAGCAGCTTCAACAGCAGCGATAGAATCAGCTTTAGCAGCAGCAGCGATAGAGTCAGCAGCAGCTTGTTCTTCAGTTGACTTTCCACCGCAAGATGCAGTAGCGATCAAACCAGCGATTGCGAAAATTGCAAATACCTTTTTCATTTGTTATGGTTTTCTTAATTACAATACAAAGGTACTAGTAATATTTTCAATTGTGCAAGAGCCGTTCAAATATTTTTTATTTGTTTTTATAAACAATTTTTACAGGAACTCCTTCAAAATCAAAGTTTTCTCTCAGACGGTTTTCCAAGTATCTGGTGTAAGGATCTTTGATGTATTGTGGAAGATTACAGAAAAAGGCAAAAACAGGATTTTTGGTAGGAAGCTGAGTTACGTATTTAATCTTGATGTATTTGCCTTTCCAAGCTGGAGGAGGATATTTTTCAATTTCCTGCAGCATGATATCATTCAATTTTGAGGTAGTGACTCTTCTTGTTTTGTTTTCATAAACTTTAACAGCAAGCTCAATAGCTTGGAAGATTCTTTGCTTTTCTACCACTGAGGTAAAGATGATTGGAATCCACTTATGTTCACCAAGTCGGTCCAGCATTTCATCTTTGATTTTGTTCATGGTTTTGTGATCTTTTTCTATAAGATCCCATTTATTCACCATGATCATTATTCCTTTGTTATTTTTGATTGCCAATCCAATCAGGTTAATGTCCTGAGCTTCCAGCCCTCGAGTGGCATCTACCATCACGATCACGACATCTGATTCTTCCAACGTCCTCAATGAACGCATAACAGAGTAAAACTCGATGTCTTCTTTTACCTTAGCTTTTTTACGGATTCCGGCTGTGTCTGTAATGATAAAGTCTTTGCCAAAAAATTTGTATCGCGTATGGATTGCATCTCTTGTGGTACCTGCTTCATCGGTCACAATAGATCTCTCTTGACCAAGTAGAGCATTAAGAAAAGAAGATTTGCCCACATTAGGCCTTCCCAAAATAGAGATTTTTGGCACACCTGCATCTGGATCTTCTTCTCCTTCATCTTTGAAATGTGTTATTACAGCATCCAAAAGTTCGCCTGTACCACTTCCACTTACAGCTGCAATTGGGAATATTTCAAAAGCACTTAGGCCCATCTGATAAAACTCATTGGCCATAAAAGCTTTTTCTCTGTTATCAGCTTTGTTTGCGACTATATAAAGAGGTTTTTTGGTGCCCCTGAGTTCGTTTGCAAATTCAGAGTCCAAATCTGTTAAGCCATCATTACAGTCCACTACAAAAAGGATTACATCTGCCTCTTCAATGGCCAGCTTCACTTGCTTTCTGATTTCTGCTTCAAAAATATCTTCAGAGCCAGTTACATATCCTCCTGTATCGATCACCGAGAAGAATTTGCCAGACCACTGCGCATGGCCGTAGTGCCGGTCTCGGGTCACTCCACTCAAGTTGTCCTCAATGGCCTTTCGTTCTTCTACCAAGCGGTTAAAAAGAGTAGATTTTCCCACATTGGGTCTGCCTACGATTGCTACTATATTTGCCATAAGTTAAGAGGGGTCGTACCCGAATTTTTTTAGTTTCAATTTATTCTTTCGCCAGTCTAATTCGACTTTAACGAATGTTTCCAAAAAGATTTTCTTTCCGAAAAACTTTTCCAGATCAGCTCGTGCTTCTGTTCCTACTTTCTTGAGCATTTTGCCTTTATCTCCGATGATAATCCCTTTTTGACTATCGCGCTCCACAAAAATGGTAGCTCGGATTCTAATGATATTTTCTTCTTCGTGGAAATCCTCAATACCCACTTCGGTGCTATAGGGGATTTCCTTTTTGTAATTGGTAAAGATCTTCTCCCGAATGATCTCAGAGGCAAAGAACCGTTCTGGTCGGTCAGTTAGTTCATCTTTGTCGTAAAAAGGGGGGTGCACTGGTAGCCTTTCCACAATTTCCTGTAAAATCCTTTCAGTATTAAACTGCTCTTTTGCAGATATAGGAATTACCGTGGTCGCCTGGATTCTTGAAGTCCAATACTGAGTGACTTCCTCCAATTGGCCTTCTTTGGCAAGGTCAATTTTGTTGATCACCAAAAGGATCGGGATGCCTGATTCGTTGATTTTTCGGATTACATCTTCGATTTCCTCTTCATTTTCATAGAGGTCAGTGACAAATACGATCACATCTGCATCCTCGAGAGAAAGATTGACAAATCCCATCATGCTTTTGTGAAGCTCATATTTTGGTTTGAGCATTCCGGGCGTGTCAGAAAAGACGATCTGATACTCATCCGTATTAATCAGACCAAGAATTCGATGCCGGGTGGTTTGAGCTTTGGAAGAGACTATGGATAGCCGCTCACCCACTAGGATATTCATCAAGGTGGATTTACCCACGTTTGGTTTTCCGACGATATTGACAAATCCCGCTCTATGAGGAGTTTGGGCCATTTTCAAAGATTTTTTTGCAAAGGTACTTGATTTTTGAGAGTTTGCCCTTACCTTTGCATCACAATATCGCGGGATGGAGCAGTTGGTAGCTCGTCGGGCTCATAACCCGAAGGTCACAGGTTCGAGTCCTGTTCCCGCTACAAAAAAGGCCTTATACAAACAGTATAGGGCTTTTTATTTTTCCGGGGGTTGGTTTGGGGGTCGGTTTACCGCCGGTAAGATGGGAATAAGTCGAGACTTACTCACTCAATTATCCTGGTGTGCATATACATTTTTTAATTAAGTGAGTTTGACAACCAGCCAGAAATCAAAAACCAAATCCGAAAATCCCACCCCACCCGGTTGAAAAATTTCGATTTTTTCCTGATAGGCTTTGGGGTCCTTGGTGTAGTAGAACCCCACCCGGATATCCAGACATCTTATTTTCTGAACTCCTTAAGAAGTTCATCCAGCACCTAGATCCAATAAAATTTTTCGGTCGAATTACCATCAAAAAAAGTCCAAGCCTTGGCAATCCGGAATTCGCTTTTTTGGGTCTAGCTTGTAACACCTTACTAGGTTCCCCTATGAATGATCAACACCTCTTACGAAAGGCATTAAAAAATTATGTTATTGAGGAGGGCTATCTGGCCTTTGCCGCCATGGTTTCCGACTTGATTTTAAATGCAGTCAAAAAACAACTCACAGAGCGTTATCCTGCTTTCAGGCTAGAAGGGATTCATACAGGCCAGTTTAGCTTCTTAGCCTCCTTTAAAACACCTGATTTAAGCGTCAATGATCCGGTGGATTTTCATCTGAATTTTTACTCTTGTGAACCTGCCGAAATAGACCCCAAGGAAATCTTTCTATTCGTTCATGAGATCTTTCAAAATAAGACAGTATTTGGTGAAATCATCTCCAAGAAATGGATTCAGTATGATAGCTTCTCTTCCTCTAGGTTTTTGTTCAGTTCAACGGTAAGAACCTTTGGAGGAATTCACTATCGAGTGATTCCATCCATTTCAAAGCAATCCATCTCATCTGTTTTTCCTTGGTATCCTGAGATGAAAATCTATGAAAAGCCAATTGAGGATTTCAGTCCATTCATGGCATATTCGTTTGCGAAGGTTGATGGAAAAGGCCAAGCCCCAATTTTGAAATGGGAAAAAGATCTGTCCTTCGCGTTTTTAGCTTGGTTTGAAAATGAAACAAGAGACACATACAATTCTTTCAATAGGGCAATGGCCGAATTATCTTATCAGTATAGGCCATTTAGATCAGCAGTCGTGGTTTTGATCTATCTCAAAATGCACCTCTTGGTCTATGGATCTGATCTTTATGAGGAGGACACGCTTCTTTTGATTACATTCCTTTGCGCGGTGACTTTTTCTCAACGGAAGCAAAGAGAATATACTCGACTGGGCTACCTTTCACCATTTACGTCTTTTGTGAGAGAATCAAAATTATTGATCCATCAAAAACCAAATCCTACAGGTGCTTCTTTTTGGTGGCTTTCTCATCCCTGTGATGAATCTTCCAATCTCCTTGAAAATTGGAATAAGGATGCGGCTAGTAGCACGAAATTTTTCCAATGGCTAGATCTTCTGAATGATCACTTTTCGGAGCCAGGACTACAAAAATCTGAGAAGAACCCAGAAGAATATTTAAAAAAAATATTTCTTCCTATTTTAACAGAGATGAAAAGCTGAAGGGCACAATTAGACCCCAGTTCTCGTAAAGAATCAATTATTGCTCAAGTAATACCAAAAAAATGTACCTGTCCCGGCATTGAATTCAACAGAATCCCATGGAAAAAGAAAGGCAGTTTAAGTCTACCGTTACAATTTCCTTTTCAAGTCTGAATCATAGGATCAATAAAAGATCTTGCGATTTGGAGGAATTATTGAGAGGTAGAGCCGATGCAGTCTGCAAAAGATCAGGCGCCAATCCAATCTATGAAATCAATTTCAGCTACCAGATTACCATCGAAAACGTGAAAAGAATCATCCGGTTGATTTTTGGGAAAAGCTGGTATATCGCTGATAAATATGCGAAAATCCGCATTGATGTCGAGGAATTAAATCATGGTAAATCCGCACCTGATAGGACGACAAAAAGTTTGTATTCACTTATCTATACCCCAATGAATTAGGGGAAATAATTTTCCACCTATTTTTGATTTTCCCAAGGTTTTCATAATGCTGACTGGTTCCATGAGGTTTTGGCGCCCTTAGAATCAAACCTTTAAGATCCCTTTCAAATTGAATTAAAGAAATAATTATGTGCAAAATATCTGACAAATTGAAGCTCTGCACTTGTAGTACTGTGAATGTTTATGAACTCAAGCATTATTGGGAATTATCTAAATTCCAAAAAAGTGATATAAAGGTAGTGGGAACCCTTATGCCTCCTCAACAGATTATAATTGGGGAGGATATTGACAGGCATAACCATGAAAAATTGGAAAAAATGTTGAATGATGGCAATTGCTTCGATGTTGACTTGAAATTAAATCATGGAGACTTTTTGGAGATTCATTTAACCTGCGAATATGACAAAAATGAAAATGTTCAATTAGTATATGAGTTTGTGTATAATGGAAAATGGAAGCTAAAAAAGCATTATCCTTTTGATAATGATAGGGTTATGAAACAAGGAGGAAAGGTATTAAGACCTTTTAGCAGAGTTTAACTTTGAGAACTGACAATGATGAATTACAAGTCGGCACTTTTCTCCTTGAGAAATCAAAATCTTGAAGGGAAGTATTTTGAAATCAACAACTTTTATAGAAGCAATTAAAAATAAAACTAAAATTTACATCTATAAAGTGTAACTAATTTCCAGAATGACTTAAACCTTTGAACAATTCTTATTCAATCATTCATGAAATACAAACAGTGATTTTGAATGAAGACATATCTGTGAATCATCGATATTTTATGAATTATATCTCCAAAATTATTTGATCTCCCTCATGGCCATATTTTAAAACTCCTGGTTCATCCATTGTAAAATACTTAGTGGTGAAAGATTCGCCATATTTTTTGTTTTTTTCTTTCCATACAATCACGATTTTCTCATCCGACCATTCTCCTTTATCAGAAATGAAAATCTTGGCTTCTTTGCCATCTGCTTTAATGTCAAGTGCTTTAGACAAGAAATCCTCCTGATTGTCTATGGATATTACTGGTATTTCTTCAAGTGTAATTCTTTTCATTGCTAGTGAATCTAATTTTTAGTTTGAATTATGAAAGTTTTTATCTTCTTCAAAGGATAATCTAACTATTTGTTTTTTATGAAATCAAACCCTGTTTCTAAACAAGATCTTAAGCTTTGGTCATTGGTGCCAATCTGGTAGAAATTACCGGCTAGTGATTGGAAATAATCCAAGCCTCTACCCATCACAATTCTCCAACCTGTTGAGGTAGTAATTTCCCTATCATGGACAGTGTTTGAAAACTCAAATGTGAAATCTATTTCATGCTCATATAGGCTATCGCCAATCTGCTCAAAAGCATATTTGTTCTCTTTTTCTTGTTCCAAATCATCTGCTGAAGTCACCAAATGAAGTTTCCTGCAATCCCCGATTTTCACCAAGAGTTCGGCAAATTTCAAAAAATTAGAAATCTGATGTTTTTGTCTGATGTATGGGTCTTGTATCGTGACGGATTTAGCACCTATTAAGTAATCTTTGAAGACTTCTTCATAGCTATACCCTACATCACCGTAACGGATTTTTAGATTTTTTTCAATGGCTTTTTTCTCAATGAAGACCTGGTTTTCCTGAACAGGTAATTCTTTGATAGGGATAGCAACAGGAAGATCGATCGGTTGAACCTCTGGCTCTTTTTGATTATCAGAGGAAGCATTTTGTAAAACCAATTTACTTTCCGGACAATAAATAACCTTTTCAATTCCTGCACTATTGAAGTAGGATAGATCTACACGACTGTACTCGTCATCGTCCTTCATTTTGTTCATCTGCTCCTTGACCCGTCTTCTTCCTTCGATTGCGTACTCCAAAATTTCATCAAATTCTTGATCAGTAGGATTGGCATCCGGATGAATTAGCTTGAGTAGCCCCATGGTTGTTTTTTGGATGGCCAAATCATCCCTTCCTTCTACATTAGGACCTAGCTTCATTTTCTCAGATAGAATATTACTGTAGGAACTATTGTTTTTGAACATGTGATGGAAGGCTTCCGCAAAGTAGTCTGTGATCAATCCATAGTTGGAGGCAAACCATCTTGGGTCCATTTTTGGTATTTCCCATCCCGGGAGGTAAAAAAAGAACCTATCCTGAATGGCAAAATCAAAGGCTTTAGGAAGGGTTAAGAACAAGGAATGCTTGTCGGATTTTACAACTTGATCAATAGACTGATCAATATTTCCAACAAAGGCAAAACTAGCATTAGCGATTACTTCCCGCCCTCTGCTAAAACGGCCCTTTGCCATGTAATCCTTCATGATCTGAACTGTGTCGGTATCCTTTATGTCAAGATTCCCAACCTCGTCAAATCCTATCGTGTCCCAAAATCCGACTAAGCCTACTTTTTTGCGCGCGTTGTTATAGAGTAGGGTGGCCGTACTTGCTTTACCACCAGAGATTAAGGTACAGTAAGGCGAGAATTCCGTGTAGAAGTGCGATTTTCCGGTTCCTCTAGGACCTAATTCAATGAAATTGTAATTGGCCTGAACCAAAGGAATCAAACGAGCTAAAAAATGTAACTTCAGTCTTTTCCCCTCTGGAACTCTTCCCTTGTATTCTTTGGGCAGGTTATCAATAATTTCAGGGTTAATACCTACGCTTCGTAGGACTACATCTATCCATTCATCAGTCGAAAACTGTCGTCTACCTTCTAAAAATTTATTGAAATCAAATCGGGCTAATTGAATTGGCTTGAAGTCTTCAATGTAAAACGCATAATTATCTTCCTCTATAGGATTATATGCCACGACCACTTCTGCCCATACGCCGCCTTCCAATAGTTTTTCATTCTCCTTGTAGAATTTTTCGCTTATAGCTAATCTATTCGAACCAAAATTCTCCATTTCAGCCCAATGACGCTTCTCTTTTTCAGAATACTTTACGTGGATTCGATCGATGAACTTATGTCTTCCTTTTTGCTGTACAAGCGATTGAGCTTTGTTGGCTTCGTTTGGCCTGACATAGTTTTTCTCCACTACTTCCAAGACAGCTTTTTTACCTTCTACAATTTCATCGGCATTATCGGTAGCACAATACTTTGCCAAAAGAAACTCCAACACAAACGAAGGCACATTAGCAGCCTTTTTGATATCATGAACGAGATCTTTTCTGACAACTTTGCCCGGAAAGCATTCATTTAATTTGATGTCTAATGCGTCCATAGTTTACAAATAGTTTGTGGTTAAGCTCAATTCGGAAAGGATTAATCCGGTGGAAGGAGATTTGGCAATCACTGTGAAGTCTCCATCGAAATCCTCCTCCATCGCAATTGAAAATTTCAGTGTTTTTCCCTGTTCGATTTCCAAATAACCGGTGGTGGAGTTTACATGCTCAGAAGGTGTCAAAAAGCCTACTTGCTTGTTTCCACTTATCACTTCGATCTGTACATCCAAGTTTCCTCCAAATAGGGATTCGCTGAAGGAAGCTACTTCCAAGATTGGTCTCATCGTAGTGATCTCCCCGGAAGTCTTCCCTTTATAGGTAAGGTTTACCTGAATTACTTCTTTTCGAATCAATTTCTCTGGTCTGAAGGTCATACAGGGTGTAATAACCTCCTGTAATGAAATACCCTCATGGAAGAATTGTTTCCCCTTTTCATAAGTGGCAAAATTCTTTAGAAACAGAAATTGATCTACTTCAGACTTTACTCCAAGATCTGAGGCTTTGAGTTCTAAATGGTCTGAATTGCCGGAACCTTTTCCGGCCAGGCATCTTGGTTTTTGCAAATACCATTCGCCTACCGGTTTTTCGGCTTTGTTGCCTGGCTTGTACTCATGTAGCAAGACAAACCCATGATCTGAGCCCAGAACAAATTCCTCATATCCCTTTTCTTTCAGCATACTGGAGACCTTTAGGATTTTGGTCAAAGCCTGCTCGATCAAGAACTGTGCATTGTCCGGTGAACTTTCTCCTGCCTGGTCTATTTCGGTAGTGGTTACAAAAAGTAGGTCTGACTGCATATACTTCCCAGCTATTATGTCTTTTTCCCAAGCCCAAGAAGCCTTGTCTCCATATATTCCTGCCACATACTTGACTCGTGAATCACGGGTTGAAGACTCCAATCCAGCTAGGTAGGGTTCCAATTTATCCTCCTTAACTTTAAGACTAAGGTTGGAAAAAGCCTTAGGCATCAAAGCAGCCATAGCAAACTTGGTTACCGTTGGAATGAATGCCAAGCTTGGTTGCAGCTCTGTTTGAAATGAAGATTTCTCCAGACCAGCCTTCAGTTGCTTTGCTAATTCGTAGCGCATTCCATCTACCAAGAAATAGACGGTCTTTTTTCCGGATTTTACCAAGGGCTCAACTTTTCGGTCAAAAAGATCAATGTTTCGCTGGATTGACAAGGAGCTAAGCCCTTCTTCTTCAATCAATCGGAGGAATAGATCCTGAACATCTTCCGTGAATTCTAGATAGGCGCTGACTGCGTAGTTGTGAACTGTTTTCAATAACTCGGAAACAGAAATGATTTCTGCTACATTTTTATCCAACTCTCGATGAAGCGTATCGAGCTCACAGACTTCTTGTGCATACCATTCTACCAGCGGTTGGAGGTTTTTATTTCCTTTGAGCTTTGCTCGTAATTTTTGACTCAGTTTCTTGATGTGAAGTGCTTTTCGACCAATCATCCAAGACAAGCGTCTATCATCATCATAGGTGCTCCAAATAGAGCTAAGAGATTGATTAAGAATGATTTCAGCATCATCTAAATTACCCTTCAGTAAAAAGTCTCTGAAAACCTTGAAATAGGCTGAATCTTCAAAGGCAAACGTATTGATATGACCCAAATTGGTTTCACTTGCAAAGAGCTTGGGCAGAGAGAGTTCCTCACTCACCCGCTTGGCTTGCACCACATAGAGCTCCTCCAAATCCTTCCGTTTCCTCAACTGATTACATACCTCATGTATCAGTTGTTTGGACTGAATCGTAGCTAGCGAAACATCTTTCAATGGTGAGGGAATTCCAATCGGTAGATCATGCACAAACTCGCTGTAGAGAACCAGATTCCAAAGTTCTTGGCTAATCCCTTCATACTTCTGTTTCTGTAATCCTACTCCCAAAACGGACTTGGTGAAGGTTTTGAATTCTTTCACCCAAGTCTTATCTGATTCCAAGAAAGCAACTTGATCCGCCGAAGGCACAAGGATGGCTATCAATATTTCCACATTTGAACTGGCTTTTAAGCCACTCTTTAACTTGGGGTAATTATTACCGTCCACCAAGGCATCAATGGCATCAAAGGAGGGATGGCTGTCTTCCTTGAAAAACTCCTCGATCTTGAATTCCTTTTCTGGCAAGGCCGCCAAGCACAACTGCTTGTATTCATCGGCAGCTTCATCCGGAAAAAGCCTTCCTCCGGCTGAGAAAAGAATAAACGGATCAAAGGTCAGTTCATCCTGATCCTTCTTAAGCTCAAAAGGCACATAGACTACCAGCTTTGCGTTTTCCTTTTTGGGCATTTCATGCACCCAATAGTCCAAGGCCTCTTCTCTGGCTAGGACCACATTTTCGGAGGCATCAAACACCTTGACCTCTGAACTCTGAAGGTCCAATACAATTTCTTTATAAAATAGGCAAGGATCGTAAATGACTAATCCCTTACCCGATTCCAGCTTTTTTAGAAAATGACTTTTAATAAACTCTCGGATCATATCAATCTAGTTTGAGCTGAGATGCGGATTTTATTTCCTTCACCTTCTTTTCCTTGGGCTTGACTTCACAGATATCCTCAAGGCCATGGACTATAGCCATGCTTAGATCCTTCTTACATTTCTTGCGAACTCTTTCTGGCCAGATACTGTAGGCTAAGTGAGCCCAATCATATTCTCCTTTTACCAATTTTTCCCAGCAGTCTTGAGTAGATTTCTTCCATTTTGAATGGCGGAAAAGATTGTTCAATGGTGCTGCTGTAATAAGTACTCCATCATCATGATTGGGTTTGTATGGAAGTTGTGAGACCCTTAATAGCTCTTCCTTAAAATCTTCCAATTCGGCTAGAAATTCCTTTTTATCATTCAGCTCTTTCGCAGAACTATTCATTCCTAAAACTTCAACCATTTTTGATATTTCTTTGATTTTTGGTTCAATCAATTGATTAATCACCGAAAAAAGAGTGGATTCACTTAGTTTGGGATAGTAAATCCAAACAGTGTAAGAATTTGATTTTGTGGAAATAGGCCAAAATAAAGGAGCTTCTCGTCTACTTTTAGTATATCTTAAATAGTGATAATTAAAAAATCCGGAAGGATTATTTATATAATTTTCCAAATTTCCATTGAACATATTGTTTTCAATATGGTGCCCTAAATTCTCCAAGTTGATCCCTGTTTCTAAGAAGAATGACGACAAATATTGAAATAATGAATAATTTGAATCCTTATCATTTGAAATAAAACCATTAGATAGTGTTTTGAAATTACTCCTCTCGCCAATCTCTCTAAGTAGTCGAGGATTATTTGGTAATCTATCAAAAAAAGACTTATTTATTTTGTTTTTTTCTTTGACTGCTTGATCATTCCAACGTGCAAAAACAAAACCAATAGAAAATTGAATTATTTCCTGACATACTTCCGATAGGAACACAGAAGGATCTACAAAATAATT
The DNA here is from genome assembly GCF_042657405.1 of Algoriphagus aquatilis. NCBI lineage: Bacteria > Pseudomonadati > Bacteroidota > Cytophagia > Cytophagales > Cyclobacteriaceae > Algoriphagus > Algoriphagus aquatilis. Next base: position 162,130 of record NZ_JBHSKS010000005.1, on the reverse strand, counting down.
TGTAAAAAATAAAGTTTCCGTTGGTCGATTTGTCTTATATCTTCCAATCAAATTCTTCGAATTTAAACCTAAACCACTTCCTTCTAACCAAATCTTATCATTTAAATCAATGCTTTCATAATAATTTTGATGATCACTTATTAAGCTATTCTGCAAATTTTTGATGCTGTTTTTTATATTAGATAAATCGTCTAACTGATTTAGAATTCCTTCATATTCAAGGTTAGTTTCATCAAATGAATAATATTTTCTTTTAATTTGTATTATGCGTTCAGTGTTTTGAATTACTGAGTTTGTTTTTTCTGAATCCAATTTTGGAAATGGAAGAATATTTATATATCCTACGTGCTTATGTTGACCACAATATAAATTTATAACATATTGAGCCAAACTCGAATTTAAAAATGCAAGAGTGATTAATGCATCATTATGATTCAAATCTGGAATTGCTTTGCCTTCGGAAGTGAAAATCATATCTTTCTTAAAGATATGGGCATCTATAATATCACCTCTTTTCCCAAAACAAACACCCGGCAATCCATGGTAAGAAAGATTTCTGAGTGTAACTTTTTTGTTTTTTTCAACTAATGTTGCATCTTTTCCATAGATAGTTTTCTCTCTATAAACACAATAAAACATTGAAAATGGACCGCCATTGTATAGTGTGCGATATATTTCATGTTCTTTAATTTCCCAAAAAAGCCTAAAATGTTCATTTGACACTAAATTGTGGCCTTCTCTAACCTGAGCTCCATTTCTTTCTAATGAATCAAATTTTCTAAAAAGCTCGACAATTTCTTCATTCCAATCATATCCGATAACTGCATTAGGTAAATTCGTAAAGCTGGATGATTTCATCCATTTCTGTCTGCTTACATCATTTATAGATTTCAATAGTGAAATTTCTTTATTGCTTTCACTTTGAAGATTTATAAATACGCCTATAGAATCTTTCTTCATTTTACTTTGGACTGAAGCAGTTGTTTCAACATTTGCATCAAGTACTCCCCATCCAGTATCAATTAAATGAGTTATTTTACTGATAAGTGAGTCAATTCGGAATGACTCGTAAGAACTCTTTATTAAAACCGTTCTGTCATAAATAGAGCCTAATTCTCCACTTTGTTTTAAGAGGTCGGTCATTCTAGAAAAAAAGCAACAAAGAATGTTTTTTCCCCAATTTGGATAGTTTTCATTAAAATAATCCTCTGTTAAAATAGATCCTGCTCCAAACGGAGGATTCATCACAATTACATCATATCGCTTTCGGCATAATTCAATAAAGGCAAAGCCTCTTGCGGTATCTTCTGCAAAGAGTAATTTTTGAAATGCATCTTCCCCTTCTGCATTTTCTGCAAAGGATTTTAAGGCTTTGAGTACTTCTTCCTCTGCAGTATCAAAAAAGTCTTTGGAGATTTTTTGTCCTTTGCCGTAGATGGCCGCCATCTCAGCCACTTTATTCTCCTCTTTGCTTCCGAAAAGGGATGCCTGTGTGGTTGAGTGTTTAAACTGCTCGTATTCCTGTCGGGCTATTTCGATCTCTTTCTTAAGCTCTTCCTCGATCTTGAGCAGAAGCCCCGTTTCCCCTGCCAATTGCATTTTATCCCAAATAATCCTCACTAATTTCCCAATCGGTCCGGGGAGGGATTTAGAAAACTCACTTAGCAGTTGCTTATCCCCAGGAAGTGGTTCTGCAATAACCAAATTACTTTTGCTGATGGAAGGTCGATCTGCTGGTTGAAGATTCAGTGCATCAAAACTCTTTTGAGCGCGCAACCACAAACTTAGACCTGCAATCTGGATTGCTCTGGGGTCAATATCCACCCCGTGAATATTGTATCGTAAAATTAATCCCGGGATTTCCTTGATAAAGTCCTCTCGAAGGTATTGATCCCGCAAGTCTCGAAGCAGAGCTGGATGATGATCCCATGCCTCGATATAGATCTGCTCAAAAAGATCAAAGCCATACAGCCCAAAGTGCATAGAACCACAGGCAGGGTCGAGAAAGAGAATCTCCCGGGGATCTTTGAGGGCTCTGAATTCCACATAATGTGCTCCATCTACTTTGGTCTCCGGAATAGCTTCCCCTTTCTCCAAAAAGATTTCTAAAGATTGCTTGACCATGTACTGGCAAAGGTCTTTCAGGGTGGTTGTTCCCTTGGTCATTTCATACCACTGCCTACCCAAGCTATTGTCCACCAAGAACTGTACGACATAGCGGGGGGTAAAAAATTGGTTTCTGACCGCCAGCTCTCGACTATTTCGTGGAGCATCAGATGCATCCCGCATTTCCGATATTTCTTCTCTGCTATTGTAGTATTGGTAGATCCAGCCGATCGTTTCGTCTTCTTTCCACAGGTTGATAGGTTGGTGTCCAGATTCCCGATAGATATTCAGCTCTTCCTCATTGATGATCGTCAACAAATCCAACAATACCCGCTCCGAAGGAAACAATAAAGCGTATGGGGAGAAGCGGTCAAATACCGCAGGTAGATCGATGGCCAATTCGTCAAAAACATGACCGATATACCATTTGTACCGGGTGAACTGATCGGCTGTTTTAGCTCCACCGGTTAACTGATCATAGACCAAAAAACCCTCCGAATTATAGCTGTTGCGAATAGACTCCCGGATGATGTTTCGTTCCTCAGACATTCGGAGCGCAGCGAAACGGTTAAGAATGGTAAAAGCCTGTTCACGTACTAGTTGTCGGACTGCTTCTGGGGCTTTATTGTCACCAGCAATGGTAGATTCCAAATAATGCAGTCGCTGTCTCAACAGCCTAGCCGTTTCGATGACGGATGCCTCTCTTGAAGTAAGCTCCTCTACCAGAAGACAGGTACCGTTCGGTCGAATACCATAAAATTGTTGAAGTTGAGTTTCAAATTCACTCATCAACAGTTTCTTCGCAGCCTGTACGAAGGATTTGATTTTATTTCTAGCTCCTTGGGATAAAGACATCTTACCAGTTTATTTCAATTTCATTACCTGCATTTAATTCCCCTCTTACTGCCTCCAAGGCTGAAATCAAGTCATCGAGTTGACGCTCGGATGAAATGGTCTTGGAGAAGGTGGATAAATCTTTTTTTACTTTTTTCGCTCCATCAAGAGGTTTTGCTGGCAGCGGTTTTGATTTGAGATATTCCGCTTGCTGTTCTCTGACATACAGAATCTTGTTGGTAACCACGTAATTGGAATTCAAAACTTCCTTGATCCCTTCGAGCCCTTGTTTGTTTTCAATGACCAATCCGTCAATCTCTTCAGAAAGGATATCTTGTTGTTCAGAGGTTAATCCATACCAGTTTTTTCCGGACTTAATTTGTTTTACCTCAGCTTCAATTTTTTCATTTTCTGAAGTCAACAATTTTTGGCAATAGTCAGCACAAAGGGTTTTGATATTGGAAATGGCATCTTTCAGATCCGAAATACGATTGAAAAATGAATGGTCAGAGAGAATATCCTCAATGGCCTCAAAATCTTTTCGGGTGTTTTCTTTGAGCTCTTTGGGTATTCCAGAATCTGGTAAGGCCTCAATACTGTCTTTCAAGGAATTTGCCTCTTTGAAGGCGTGCTCCATTCCTTGTTCAAATCCCTTGTGAACACTGGCAATCCATTTCAGATTTTCAAACAAATCAGAATCAGGTTTGCCTAATCGGAATGCCGCGTCAGAACCTTCCCCTTTCAGAACCTCGGCAATCCCATCCTGTACTTCTTGCGCTTTATCCTGGCCAGGAAGCTTGAGGTAATTTAGCTTTGTTTTTATGGAAGAGTACTTGGTTTGAAACTCTGGGAAATGTCTTCTTACTACCTCTGCTATTCGGTCTTGCAGCGGTGGCACTTGATCTCCTGTCAAATGGGTTAGCCGCTGAACCGATAAAGCTAGCATTGGATTGGAGGGTTTTTCGGTAGCTTGATAGGCAGAAATTCCTACTTTGTTGAATCCATTGACATTCTTTAATGACTCAATTGCCTTAGGACCTTTTACTTTGATGTCTTGACCACTTAGCCTGAGTTTGATGTCTGAGGCGAGGAACATAGCCGACACTAAAAACCGCGTGGTGTCTTTACTCCATCCATAGGGCGCAGAATCAAAATGGTCTAAGAGTCTTTTACCTTCTACATGATCTTCTCTGAGAATATACTCTCTAATCGATATAATCGCTTCTTTATCCAGATCTACTGAACCATCACTTTTGATTAAGTCAAAATGATTAAGTGTTTGGGGAAGCATTTTCAAATCAGTATAAGAGAGTAACTTTTCAGCATCACTTCCTCCAATAAGAAGTGGTGCTTGTTTGTACTTTTCAAAAACCAATTCAGCCACTTCCTTTAACCTGCTATTCGCGGATTCCTTGAATTTATTACCATACGATATGACAGGTTTATTTGTCCCCCTGAAGACAAATTCACCTTTTTCAAAGCTCTGAATGATAACTCTACGGACGGAGTCCTTCAGCCTTTTTGCCTCTTGGTCTTGGCTGTTTAGGTAATCATTGATCTCCTTATCTTCGTATCTATTTCGAGTATTATAGATCCCCTCGCATTTGACAATTTCGATGATTTCGTTGGTAATGTCTTTCTCCATCTTGCCTAGGAGAAAGAATCTAGATGACTGAGACTTATCTGTGCTGGATTTGAGAAGGTCCTCCAATACTTTTGAATATTCTGTTGCACTCAATAGCAGTACTTCCAACTGAATTTCCTCATTGGTCTCCAATAATTTAAAAACCTTTCCATCCTGATTAAAATTGACACCAGATCTGACAGTTTTAGTATTCAGCAATCTGGCACTAGGTACAGGAGTGAAGATATCCGTCAAGATGGATTCATAGATTTTCCTAATATCACCAGTTGAGGGAAGAATTTTATTTTTCTCCAGCTCAATGCTGATGATGGCATCAGTCATGAACCTTAACTGTCCATCAATTTCATTGAGTGTACATCCCGGGGTACTTTTTAATTCGTCAATGATCAAACTAACCTCTGCAAAAACAGAATCACTACTGACATGAGGGTGCATCAGTGAAGCCACATTTTTTGTGGAGAGGTGAAAATCATCAAGTAACTGTAATACCGCAATGGATTTGGAGACTTTGGCCTGGTCTGAGGATTCTCCATAAAGAGTGGTAATCTTATCCACTGCTCCAACGATATGGCTGTAGGATTTTCTGATATCAGCCTTCAATACATCATAGATATGGTAGGTAGTAGCCAATTTCCCCACTTCAAATTCTGCCAAAGGATTGCTTTCGGACGCTAATTTTTCGGTGAGAATGTCTTGAATGACTTTGATTGCGGAACGCAGACCAACCCCGCCCGTAATCTTTGCCAATCGGCCAAGAAGAGAAATGATGATCTCAAAGTGTTGCGGCAAAAATGGATACAGGTTGATGAAAAGTTTTTCATCCAACTCGTCTTTTACGTACATCGTACGCTCACACTTTTCTAGCTTGGTATAATGGCGAAGCTTTTCTCCATTTGCCTTGTAAAGATTCCGTAATTGATCAGAGAAGTTGCTGGACTTTCCTAGAATCCTTTGGGTACATATTTCTTTAATATCAGAAGCTTCGATTTCAGCCTTAATTGGGAATCGAGCATTCAATTTATAAAGCTTATCAGAATTAAGCCTTGCATTGGGATTATCTTCAGTGAGCGTTTGTTGTGCTGTGGCAAGGAGCCAAGCTTTCCCCCCTCCGATATCTTTCAGATTCTCCAATGTCCCTTGCATGGACAAAATCAAACTATCCTTGGCCGAAATGTATTGGCCCACTTCGTCCACTACAAAAACTATATTTTCCTTTCCGGTGATGTTGCGAATTGTGGAAAGCAATTCTTCTACCTTTTGCTTATCCGTTCGCATATCATCTACTCTGGTAATCTTAAATGACCTGCTATCAGGCCAAATTTCAGGGTAAATTTCAGCTGCAAGATTACTGGCAATTCCTTTTGCCCTAAGAAGATCACTGTTCTTTATTTCATCCCAATCTTTTCCATGTTCTCTCTTAATCTTATCTACAAAGATTTTGAGTTTACCATCTTGCTGAAGCATCTGTTCCAAATAGGCCAATTGGCTATCAGTAGAATATCCCGCCAGCTGATTAACCTTTGCAATTAAAAGCTCCAAGATTGGAGGAAGTGTACCACCTTTTATTTGTTCAGTGGCACAGTCTAAAAGAATGACCGCAGGATCATACTGGTTGACAATATTTTTAAATAATTGGGAAGTAGGAAGAGAATTGATTCTGTTTGACAACCTATCGAGGAATAGTTGATTCTCAACCTTTAAATCTTTTTGAAGTCCATAGCCTAGGTATTTTGCAAAGGAGCTTTTGCCTGAACCATAAAACCCTGAAACCCAAATTCCGATCTCATGTGAGCCCCCTTCCATGCCACGATGTAAAGAATCCAAGATCTTATCAAAATTCTCTTTGAGCTTTTCTGTAACCACATACTCAGAAATTTCATTTTTTAGATTGATTTCTGAAGCGTTACCAAAAGTGACTACCTTCTCTATAGACCGGTAGATGTTCTTGTCTGAGCCAAATATTTCTTTAATCTTCGTCATTAACTTAACTCTTTAAAAGTGCTTTGATCTATAATTTCCATCTTCAGGATAGAAGCCCAAAAACTTTAATGCGGAACCGGAAACTTCTCCAGGATACATGATAATCATAGGAACTTCGATTTGATTGTAAATTTTCTGTTCAACAGGGCCGAACCTGGTAAAGGGGTGAATTGCCTCTACATCGGTGATAAACAAAACTCCGTTTTTTAGTTGCTTGACTTCCTCTTGCTTAGAAAGGATAGCATTCTCAATGACTTGTTGGTTTTTAAGGTTCTCGCCCAAACTTTCATATACGTCTTTCATTTCGTATTCATCTTCGACAGCATCCTTACCCGCCTCAATTCGATAGTCATCTTGGCTGAAAAAAGACTTTAATACCTCATGAAGAGATAAGGATATTGGCTCAAGATCCCGATGCTTTGCAAGATCCAGCCAACCTTCATTCAACCTTTTCTTTACACTCTGGATGTCGTCTAGACTAAAGGTCAAATAACAAATGGTTTTATCACCGCTATGGTCATGAGCTTTGGGCTGAACCAAGTAGTCCAGTAAATCGCTATATCGTTTATCTGCATTCATAGTCTATAAATTCCTCCATGGTTTTAAAAACCCACCCAATTTTTAGAATCTCTCCCGAGTATTGAAAAATGAATGTTCCTTTAAAGGAAATTCTTTCAATTTCTTTAATCAGCTGATGAAACTCGAATCCCAATAAAGACCAAATTTCATCTTCGACAATTTTTTGATCACTATATCCCTTGAAGTGAAGTTCGTGCAAGAAAAAACTACACACTTTTGTATTAGGAGAAGTTACTTTTAGAAATCCTTCCTTGTCCAGTAGTCCAAAATCATTTAAACAAGAAACCAGGTAGGAAGAAACTCGTGAAATCATTGAATCACTCCAGGCTGGGGCTTTTCCATCAGAAATTGCCCTTAAAAGGAAGCTCCTCGAAGTGTCCTTTGTGATCTTTTTTGAATGTTTCTCTTTCCGTAATTCCAAAACAAAATCAAAAAGGACCTTATTTGCCCGGCTCGTGTAAACGAACAGGATGGACTTGAGTGAATCCAGGCTTAGTCCGCTTTCCCGCAATAACTTTAAGTTTTTAACTGTATTTTCATTGGCTTTCCAATATCGATCAAAGAATACCAGGTTGATGATATCTTTCGTTCGATGCTCAGTAGACTTATTGAGGATATTATGGGAAATACAACGAGTTATGAATTCGGACTTAGATTCGCCAATTTCATAAAACTCGATAAGCGCCAGAGTTTCATTGACCAATCCCGATCCTTTAGCGAGGTTACTGTTGTAATTGAATCTTGGTGAGGTCATTAATTCAGATATGGGTGAACTTTGTAATCATGCTCAAAAGCAGAAAGGTAATGAGCTGCTAGGACCTGAATGATGTCTGAATCTATCCTTTCTGTTGATCCAATATTAATAGGACCATGGTGTCGCTCAATTGATAAGTCCTCTGAAAGGCTTTTCAAACATTCCAAAGCACCGTCATACGTAAGGGATTTATCCTCTACTTGTATTTTTGCCATTTTGAATAGTTTCTCTTCCACCTGAATCGGGAGTCTGAAGAGATGGTAATAATTAGCCCCTACCTCTGAATCAACCAGATGCCTGATTGGATCGAGGTAAAAATTCATTTTTTGGTTAATGGATTTTGGGAAGATGTAACCTAAGAAATCCTTTGAACTAGACTCAAAGAATTGAGTGTTCCACCACTTTCTATCTTCCATTAAGAAACCAACGACGGTTCTTAATTCAGAAATTTTTACGAAAACGCTTTCTTTCATATCAAACCTTAATATTCAGGGGTGATCTTCATATAAATGACAAAACTTTACTCTGAGCTAAACTTTTTTTTGAAATGAAATCAGAAAAATTAACCGTGAAGCTAATCTGAATCCATTTCCTCACTTCCAATTAAGTGATTAGTATCTATTGAGCTGAGACCAGAACTAAATCTTGTCATTGGAAAAGTAGCACTATTTTTATAAGAACTCAATCTAAACTTATCCTAAAAAGTAAATAATTTGAAGGCGATTTTTTGGTCACGACTTTATATGAAAATTTCACGAACAAACCTCAAGCAAAGCCTTTATTCTTTTGATCAAACTATTGAGATCCTCTTCCGGATTCTCTGTATAGTAAATTCTGTAAGAAGATGTTTGACCTGGGCCGCCTTCAAATTCACCGTATTCTGGATAGATAAGGTCATCCAGAACTTCAAAGAGTAATAAATTATAGTTAGGTATGTCAATTTCCCACTCATTTTTTTCCGCATTGAAGTTACATCGGTCTTCATACAGGATTTCCTCCCAAAGGGCTTGAAGGGTTTCATTTTCAAATTCTAATGGATTTGCAGGATATCCACACTTATTTATTTGGGATATAAAAAATTCAGTGAGAAGTTCTTCTAAATCAATTTTATCAAAAATATATCCACCGTCAAGTGAATCAAAGGTCACATCGTAAAGGGCAAATAAATGTTCACAGTTTTCTTCACTCTCGCAATATGGACAGGCAATGGGTTCTTCAGTATCTGGATTGGTTATCATAGTTTTTTAATTAAAGTAGTAGTAAAATGATTTCAATTATTTTGAATGATTCGGTTTGATGGTATTAAGCTTTTTATGATTCCGATTCCTTATGGGATTGGCATAAATGGGATCAAGGCTTTGGAAATAGGGTAAAATCTAATTTCCGGATACCTTGATCCTGGTTTTCAAATTTTAATAAAACGGGATTCCGAAGGAAACATCCCCGTCCTTAGTGGTGTATGGATTTTCCAGAACAGATCCATCAAACTCACCCTCTGTAAATCCAAAGATGAAAGGCAAGGAAACATCATCAGGCCCTTCTAAGATGCAAAGGCAGGTTTGCAGCCAATACCCGGTATCATGTGCACGTTGTATGCTCTCTTCCTCCAGGTCCCACTCTAATTCGCGCGATGTTTTTTTCTTCTCATAGTCATCTTCCCAATTTTCGTCTTCTTCACGGCGTTTTTTTTCTTCTTCATCAATCTCCTCTTCCTCTTCGCCATAATCATTTACCCAATTCTCATAGGTGTATTCAAATGCCCAGTTTTCGGTTACCTCAATCATTGAATCATTTCCACCTAGTTCAGTGAAAAGCTCAAATGCGTTGTTTTCCGCCAAGGCTTTGAACTTGGGTCTTTTCTTTCTTGTGTCTTCAAAAATGATTCTTCGGCGGTCATCTATTTCCTCTATAGAAAGGAGTTCGTCCCAGAGTGCTTGGATTTCTTCCGGGGTATGGGTTGGGTTTTTCTCTGCCATTTTAGTGTTTGTTTTCGATTTATTTTTAGAGAATTGGGAAATTTCGGTTTTGGGTTATGTTTCTCGATTTAACCTATTCAAAACTTCAATTTTGAAATTTCTTAGTTTCTCAAGGACTTCTTCCAGGACTTTAAAGTCCAAGATATATAGCAGCGATCCTGATCCTGAAGAGAGGTAGGTATCTTCATGTCTCGGGTTGCCTGTCAAAAGGGATTCTCCAAATAATTCAAAAATGGCATTTGTCCGGTTGTAGGAATAGGGTGAAAACATGGAATATAGTCCGGTTTCTTCTTCCTCAAGCGCTTCATTTTCTTGGAACAAGGAGGAGATTTCATCTGTCAGTGTAATGATTTCATCAAACTCTGGTTCGGTCCATTGGAACTCCCCTTCCCACAAGAGTGCCAGTATGTGAGAACAGCTAAAAACCATAGCCCCCGCGTTATTAATGCCGCCACAAACAGGACAAAGCTCATCACCTCCTTCTTCTTCAGAATTTTCGTCGTCACTGTCATCAGATGCTAAATAAAACCCTTCTAAGGAAGCTAATGGAAAAGTGGAATCGAAAGGTAAAATCAAATAGCTCCTCGCTTGGCTAATTAGGCTAAATGAGCCTAAAGTGTTGCCAAGGCTCAAGCTTGCTCCTGTGAATGAATCATCTTTGTCAAATTGTAAAATCACATAAGACGTTATGCCTGTAAGATCAAGCTGGGAATTTAAAACCTCGTGGTTGACTTGAATCAACAACCCTTCTAGATCAGAAGAAATCCAATTTTTTACTTGAATGCTGGTTTCGGTAGTGAGGAGTTTGGTGCAATGAATTTTACGATCCTCTTGGTTTTTAAACCAAAGAACCACCTCTTGAGAAGCTAGTGATTTCGTCATTTTTATTTTTTGTTTATGGAAAGTCAAATTAATACCTGGACCAAGCCCAGTTTCCTGTTTCTAATATGATACTCTCGATCCAGTCAAGTCCTTCCAATTCAGGTATGTCCCGGTAGAGATATCCTGATTCAAATGGATTGGAATAACAGTTTCGCTCATAGGTTAGCACATAGTCCCATTTTTCGACTAATCCATTTTTTTGGAGTATATCAACTGCCACATGCTGGAGGTAATCCCAAGGAAATTCCATTTCTGCCATCACCCAGACTCTTCCATTCGTCACTCCGGGCAAATTGTACTTAGTGGAAAATTCAAAAATGGTTTGTTCGGTTTTTGGATAGATCGCTCCAACACGGATAACCAATGCGGAGTGGAGTATTCTAAGCCTCTCATCTTTAACTATTTCAACATTTATCATACTTCTAGGTTAGAGTGTCAAGTGGTAGATATCAGATTCATTTCTTTGGATATTTGAAGAGAAAAATCCTCCAGGTTCAGGAATGTCCTCATGCAAATCGAAGGAGGTACAGTCCTTGGGTAATCCTTCAAAGATTAAGGTGAACTCATGGGGCTTACGCGGTTTTAACCGAGTCCATTCAGGATAATAGCTGATGTTTAAAGCAGAAAGTAGCTTACATACTGTGGAAGATCCCTTGGGTTTGAGAAAGGTGCTTGGCCAGATCCGTATCCGCGGATCAAAATATGGAGAGGGATCGTTTATGCAGTGAATGATGGTTTGTCTTTCCACCAAAGTATATTCCTCTGCCTGCTGCCTTAACTCGATTTCAAACTCTATTTTAGGTTTAGGAAGTATGATTACTTCAGAATTTTCCCAAGTGGAAAATTGCGCCGGGAGTTGATTCGGATCAGTAAATCCAAAACAATGGTAATGTGATTTTTTTAAAGACATGATAACATAGTTTTTGGTTAGGACTAGTTACCATCAAGAAAATTGGGGGATTTGCAGGTTAACACTTTTGGTCTGCAGGGACCCTCATCATTTTACCACCGTGGCGTTTGACTCGGTTGGTACCAGGTTTCCTGGTTCTTGATGATTTTTCAATTTAATTCAAGCTATTTGAAATAGTTAAAGGAGATCATATTCTATTGGTAAAATAGGGCTACATAAACGCCTCCAATCCTTTTAGTCTCTCGTAAGTCTCTTTTATCGACTCCCCTCGTTCTGCGGCTTTCTCCAGAGTATTTCTCCAATGCACCGGATAGCTCATTATCTCTTTTGTCTGTTCTAGTGTCAGTTGTTTTTTGATGCTTGGGTCTTCTGATTGATTCATTTTTTTATAGAGTTAGGTTGAATGACTTTGATTTGGATGTTGGGTCGCCGGTGCTTGATATCTTCTTTGTCTGCCCAGGGTCTAGTATAGAAAATCTGCTCGGCACAGATACGCTGGATAATCCTTGAAGTGTAATGACTGAGAGGTACGGGCAGGTCTTCGAACGTCACTTCGAAGACCATTTTGCCCCGGATTAAGGCCATCTTATCCGTTGGTTTGGTGTAGCTGAAACTGAACGATATGTTCAATTGGAAACGCAGCGTTAAAGGGTAAAATCAAAATCTGCTTTGCCTGAGTGATGATACCGAAGGTGCCGGCTGATCTTCCCAAACTTAAACTGGCTCCTTGGTAAAGACCGTTTTCGTCAAACTGCAGCGCTACATAAGGTGAAGCTCCGGAAAGATCCAATTGGGTATTCAACAGGGAATGAGAAAAGGAAATCAAAAGCGCCTCACTGTCTGTAGGAAGAATTTCCACGATTCGTAAGCTGGCAGCATCGGTTACCAAATGGCTGCAAGAAAAGGAGAGCGTACTCTGATCTCTTAAAGTGAGGGTTAGTTCTTTTTTACTTGATGTAGACATAGTGGGATTGGTTTTAAATGAATTTTGATTCAATGTTAAGTTAGTTTGACAACTCAATTATTGCACTGACCAATTCGGAGATGATGTTCTTTTTGCTCACGCCATATCCAAATCCTGAGCTTCCTTGCCGCCGGAACTTCACGACAATGGCACCATCCCTCAGATCTATGATTTCACCTGAAAAATTCATCAGGCCACCGGTGGCGGGGTTATAAGAATATTCAAAAGTCAGCGCATATACCGTGGGCAAGGTGATACTTTCCTGGGTGTCCACGGTGACTTTTTGATCACTTTTCACCTCCAAATTCTGACCTGTGGAATTGATGCTGGCAGATGATTTACTCTCGGCTGAAATCGTTCTTTCCGCTGCTGTTGGAGAGATTACTTTTAGGTTTATTTCAGAAAACATCAGCTCGCTTTCAATTTCTGAGCGGATCATCAGCGGGTCATTATCTGCCAAGATGGTAATCGATGAGCTTGGTACAAATTCATCCAAAACGACTACATCGATTTTTCCGCTCTTTGATTTTTTCTGGGAGTAGACATTGGCTTGGAAAACCAAGGTAAAGAGGACGATTAAAGAGATTGCTTTTTTCATTTTTTTGAAGTTTTAATTGTGAGTAATTGGTTTTAAAGTATTGATAGAGAATAGTTTGAGATTTATTTCCACAAGGGATTTTAAACAGGGAAGCACTGGATTGAAGAGGATCAATTCAGAATTCCAGATTTTATCCGGTCTATCAAGAAAAAGTAAGAGGGTATGCAGGGGAGGTTTTTCAACTGTTTTGGCTTGCACTGCCCCCATCGTTTTACCACCGTGGCGTTTGACTCGGTTGGTACCAGGTGTCCTGGTTCTTGATGGATGTGATATTCTGGAAGTCTTTTACTCCCTAATTAATTTATTTTCTATGGATTGGGTCTTCATCCCATTCATGATGGGAATTGTCGAATGCTTTAATTCGGGCAAAAACCTTGGGAGAATTTGCTGATGGCCATTCTTGAAGTTTCCTTTTTAAATCATCCGATAGCTCAGATTCTAATGGCTTATAATTTTTGAGATATGGATAGTTAAATTTCCCAGGTAATTGGTTTTGAATCGTTTCCTGGCCCTTTGTTCGTGATTTCTCAATTTTCGTATTTGAGGGTTTTGAAACTTTGCTTGATTTTGAAAAGCCCTTTATTCGCTGAATGGGAATGCCAAGCGCCAAATCTATTTGAGTGGGTTTAATGGAAAGAATGCTTACCCTATGAAATAGACGGATTGCAATTCTGACTGATTCTTTATCCTTGCATCGCTTATAAAGCTCCAATCCAAGAAAGTCATAGTCTAGCCCAAAAGAATCTCCAGGACCGTTTTTTATTTGGTAGATGATAAAATTTAAGGTTTTTGCCAGCTTTACTTTATCAGGAACATTTCCTCTCGATTCAAAGTAAGCCAAGATTGTAAGCTCAACCTTTTTCGAACTAGTTGAGGATTTAGGCAGGATTTTGGGATTCATTCTCCCAAGAATCGAAGAGGATTTAACAAAATCCTGAATGAAATTGGTTGATTTCATGATAACATAGTTTTTGGTTAGGACTAGTTACCATCAAGATGTTGGGGGGATTTGCAGGTAAACATTTTTGGTCTGCAATGACCCTCATCGTTTTACCACCGTGGTGTTTGACTCGGTTGGTACCAGCTGTACTGGTTCTTGATGATGATGCAAACATGAATTTATGGCATGTTAAAGCAAACTGAAATGATGATGATTGACCAATAAAGAAGAAGGACGGTTAAAATTTGATTTAACTACTAAAGCAATGCATGAATTTAATCCGGATTTTATCTTGACTTCAGCTAATTAAGAGTATTAAAAAGCAGAATAATTCTCTTTCATAAATTTGAATCTTATTTTTCTCCCACTATCAAGTCTCAATGGGTCATGAAGAGAACTTCGATTTGCAAAGCATCAAATCGAGGGGGGCTCTAATTTTACGAAAACGGGATTAGTGTCTACCTTTACCCTATGAGAATCACTTACCCCAGAAATCAGTTTTTATCCCAACTTTTTCCCGCGATTGACATCACTAATGATGAACAGCTGATTCACGCATTCCGGAAGTACTTGACGTTGGGTGAATATTCACCAAAGGTAGAGCTGACCGATTCTGAAGTGGTTATTGAAGTCCCCTCTGATCTTTTGTTAGGTAACTCCAATAAGTACAATCGTGCTACTGATCTTTGCAATAAGGGGAAATTCGCCGAAGCCAAACCGATTTTGGTATCACTGATTGAGGAGTTTCCATTGATGAGTGAGTACCACCGAACCCTTGCACAAGTCTATGAAGAGGAAGGAGACCATGAACAAGCTATCGATATTCTGATCGAGGCTTTGAGATGCGACCCTAAAAATCATTGGGCATTGATCCTAATGGGCAACATCTATTCACGTTATAAAAACGATACGGACACTGCGATGACCTTCTTTGACCAGGTGATCCATGCAGATCCAACCAATTACATTGCATTAAATAATATCGGTGGAGCATTGCTTCAGACGGGGAAGATAGATTTGGGGGAGAAGTATTTATTGAAAGCATATCAAATCAAGCCCAACTATCCTAATATTACCTATGCGCTTGGAATCGTTGCTGAAATGAAAGGTGATAATCAAAAGGCATTTGACTATTCGTTTCAAACGCTCAAATGTTCGGAGTCGGGAAATAATCCGGTCTATCAAAACGCCTTAAGAACAGCCTTGGAAGCCGCTAAGAAAATCTCGGATTCGAATTCAGGTAAAGAAGAACTGATTGACTTTATTCAGGAATTGGAGGAGAAGACGGGAAAAGAAATCCGCATGGAAGAGGATGAGACCATTCCAACGGTTGCCAAAGTTGAAATTGCCGAAAACCACAAGCGGGATTACCACCTGATCAAGTACAAGAAGTCTTCAGCTGTAGACCATTTGATCCTTCATGAATTGATTCATATTCTATTTTATCACGAAGCCCGTCAAATCAATGAGAACAAGCTTTTTACCTCCAAAAATGGAAAGCTTGCGGAATTCAAGAAGGAATACACGAAGGAGATCAATGGTTTGATCAAGAAGGGATATTCTGGGGAAACTATCAGTAAGCTGTTTGAGCAGCTGTTTCATGGGATACTTCAGCAGGTATTCAATGCTCCGATAGATTTGTTTATCGAGGATCTCATTTTCCATAGATTCCCAACCTTACGGCCACAACAGTTCTTGTCTTTGTACAAAATGGGAATTGAAGCTTATGAAGCGGTTTCCAATCCTAAGGCAGTGGATCTTATTCCGAGTGAAATCGTTTCCCAATCGAAGGTTTACAATGTCCTTGGGGCTAAGCATACCGATGACCTAATGGGGACGAGGTTGGAGGAAAAGTATAAAGTTTCCTTCAAGGAAAAGGAGTTGGTCAATTCATTTTGGGAGGAGTTTTTGGAATACCGACAAGACAGGCAAGCAGGTGAAGAATATGAGTTAGTTCAACATTGGGGTGAAGACTTAGGCTTAGCATCCATGTTTGAATTGGTAGAAGAAACCGTAACACCTAAAAAATCCGCTGCATCCATAAATCCTGAAGACTTAATCTCTTCCATAGAAAATGATCCAGGCTCTCTAGCAGACTATTCTGCTCAAGAGGAAAAAGAAATGAATGCTTTTAAAGCAGCACATTCAAATAAGGATTTGAATTTGGCTGTGAGCTACCATATGCTGAATGCCTTGGAGTATTTCAATGATCTGAGTAAAGTCAAGGTAAAGGAAATTGCTTTTGAAATAGCACTTCTCGCCCAAACAGGAATAGATCCAAAAAAGCAGGGTTATCGCTTGAACAAAATACCCAACAAGAAATTCTCAGGTTATAATCTGCTTGCCTATTACTATGTGAGTTGGGCTATCGCTGTACCCGAGATGCTTTCCGAGCTGCAAATGCCATTCGAAAAGGAATACGAGTTGGCTAAATCTATTTTCAATTTGGGCAAATAGATTTTTTCAAATACCCGGATAGAAGAATCAGCCAAGAAAATCCATAGTAGTATTTTCTATCCAAAACAAGTGAAGCCAGAGGGAAGATCAATGTGGCGCTTTAATGATGTATCTAACCAAACTCGACTTCAAGGACAGTCCCTTCTCAGTAAAAGAAACAAAAGACTTTGAGTAGAACTGATTGGACCGGTTAGACTGAAGGTACCCTTTGTTCTCCAACGACTTTAAAAAGCCATAAGTAGTGGCTGGCTTTGCTTGATTGTTATTGCATACCTCTTGCTTTGATACCACTTGGTGTTGCTCCAGCAACCTTGAAGTAAGTATAAAAACGAATTTCTCTCCTGGTGTCAATTCTTCATTGCATTCGGTTAAGAAATATCGGATACCTGCTTCAATGTGCTGGAGATTTATTTTCATAATTGATATAATATAGATTTAGTGATTTGGTGGAGGGGTTAGGTCATAAATATATGCACTTCGATTTTTCAATTGTATATGGGTGATCTTGATCCATTTTCAAATCCATCTCTCAAAGCTTTGATTTCTTTCTTTTGAACACTCTCGTCATCTATGGTGCTGAAGTTGTTCAAGTAGTTTTCAATTAATTTGTCAAGAATTCTTGCGTCAAGCCTTCCTGCTGCAACAAGTCCTCCCGCTATTCTACCAACTTTTAGTCTTTGGGAGTGAAATTCTCCGGGTTGGGAGGATTCAAGTTTATTGATTACCCAATCCTCCAAACCTGATCCGTTATTTCTTTTTATTTTGAAGATTGGTGGAGGGATTTTTATACGAGGTTTCTTCTTTAGAAAGGTTTTAGCCTGATGGTTAAAATGGGCTTCATTGTCATAAGAATACCCCCTGAGTGATGCAATATTTTTGGGTTTCTTATCCAGTTTTATCCCCCAATTTCTAAAGAAGATTTCTTCTAGTGCGTCAAAATAGAATTTGTGCCCTTCAGGGTCAGCTGGAATTGGAATCAGTCCCCAATACCCGGTACCTGAAACTGATTTTCCTAGATAGGCTATTTCGGGCAGTTTCATCAATTCTATTTTCAAATCATACCAATTAATAATGTGGAGGTTATCCTGTCTATCCAAATCGATCTGAATAAAACCAGAGTGTTTGATTAAACCAGATTCGCAGCGTTTTGAAAATTTTCCGCTTGGAGTAATTGCGGGAAGAGTTCCTTTTAACTCATCCCGCTTTGATTTGCATTCTGTGTTGCGGATTTCTTCAACTTTTGCTCTGAATTTTTCAGAGGTTAACCAGGTAATCAAATTCACAGGTCGTGCATTTTTTGTTTCCCAATAGTTGGCAAAGCAACTCACCTCAACGTCTAAAACAGATTTATTCATGGTTTCCAGTTTCTTTATCCTAAGGCAGGGAAACTTGGAAACCTAGGTTTCAATCAAGTTTCCTGGGTTTCCAATGGAAACCTACCAGCCACTTTCTCTTCCTTTCTTTAATAACTTTGATACGGACCCTTTCCCTAAATATCCGATTATGGGGGCTATTTCTTCTTGAGATTTTCCTTCGACCCTTAGTTTTTTTGCTATAAGGAATTTTGCTTTTAAATCCTCTTCATTGCCTTTTTTCACTAAATCCGAAAATGGGATTCTTGTACCAGTGGGTTTGAACCGAAATGAAGATTGATCAAATTCAAGCTCTATGCTTTCAGACTTTAAATGATTAGGCAGATAATTTCCTTTGACTATGCAGAAATGTCTTAGATTTGGATTTGCCCGATCTTTTCTCAATTCTATGACAAGTCGCATTTTTGCTTCAAAACCTTGTCCACTTAGAAGGTTGTTTTTACTTGGTTCCAGATCTTCTGTCCGCTTTCCTGTATGATGTAGGTAGACAAATAGGCATTGATGTTTATTGGCTAGTCTTTGAAAATCATTCAAGTAGTTTCGAATTCTATGAGTGTCCTTCAGTTCTTGACCAAATGCATCGGAAAAGCAGTCTATGATGACCATATCAACGGGGTATGTAGAGATTTCCTTTTTCAAATTTTCAAGTAGGTTTTCATCATCAAAGAGAAAAACTAGATTCTCCATTTTTTCTGGAGGAATCCCAACCGCTTGTTTTTTGATCAAGGATGATATACTAAGCTCATCGTCTTCAGTAGATACTATAATCACTCTATGGTGAATTGCCGAGATGTCAAAACCTATAAATTGCCTATTTCCGGAAATTACATCCAGAGCAAGTTGTCTGAGCAAAGTACTTTTTCCAGTATCAGAAGATCCTGCCAGAGCAATTAGTCCTATTTTTTGGATAATTGGATGAATCAAGCATGGGAGTTCTATTATGTCATTTTCAAACAATTCCCGAGCGGTTTTAAACCTTGAAATCGAAGAATTATTTGTTGATATAGTTTGATTGTTAAGGCTTGAGTTTTCTGGGATTTTAACCTGAATTTGTGTACTTTCAGGATCTGTTATTGATTGGATACCTTTAGCGGCTGGGGAGTTAGTTGGACATGAACCGACTGAATCCCAATGTTTTTCTGGGGTCATCGTGATCAATATTTAACGGTTCTGACTTGGTGTAATGATTTTTCGATTTCGCTCTCTTTATAGAGGACACGACCACCTATGATGTAGGATTGGATCATTCCCCGCTTTGTCCAATCATTTAATGTGACTAGAGAAATTTTCAGTTTGTCGGCAGTTTCTTTTCTGGAAAGAAGAGTTTCGCCTTGGCCAGATTTTAAAACAACTGGAGAGCTATTCTTTACAGCCTCTTCAACTGTTTTCTGGATAATCTCAATTAGTTCTTCTTGACTAGTTAAAATTAATTTGTTCATTTCTTTTGAATTTGATACGATTCAAAAGTATAAAGCCAAAAAGTTACTGATCGCTGATATTAGACTTTGGTATAAAGTGTATAATCTTTGAAAGTAATTTCTCCGAATTCTGATTTCGCCTTCTTAACTGCACCCGTAGAAATTTTCAAGTTAAAATCGTCTTGAGCGATTTTTTCGATCTGTTTTTCAGAGAACTTCATTTTAAAAAAATAAATCCCAATAAACTTGATGGTATTCGCAAGGTGAATTTTCCCCATATCTCCCTTACCAATCCAGCATTTCAAGTCTTCTGTTAGTAGACTTTGCTTGTATAGGAATTTTTTCATTTTAACATATTCCGTTAATCCTCCAAAGTCTTTTTGGAAAAGCTCCTTAAGGGAAAGAATTTTCACTGAGCTATATGTTGATTTTTCTTTGGGGATTTTCAGTTTAGGGACTTTATTGGATGTTAAAGCATTTTTAGGGGTTTTATCTAAAGAAATTTCACTTGATGTTTGAGGGCCAATTATTCCAAGTTTGGAATTTTGCTTTGAAATATATTCTATTAAAAAATCTTCTGGGATTTCCGGCCGTGGTAATATCAAATATGTCTCTACCTCTTTGCCTAAAAAAATTAGAGGTTTAAGCTCCTCGCGAAGTTTTTTATTGCTCAGGCACCACTCATAAAAGTTAGAACCTGACAAGTCGCTTTTAATTTTAAACTTTTCTACAAGTTTCTCTTTAAGGAAGTTCATATACTCCTCTAGGATAACCTGAGGATTTTCATTGATGTAAAACCCATGTGATTCGTATGGTCCTTTTTTCAGTCCATTCAACTGGAAATCAAGATTTTGTTTAAACTTTCTTTGCCACTTGTCAAATATCTCCTTTGGATTATCCTCAGTGTAGAGAACTTCTTCCCCATCAAATTTTTTCATTACTTAATCTAGCTGTAGATTTATTTTATTCCAATGCTCAAGTAATTGTATTGCGTTTTCCTCCGGTGTTACTTTGATGTAGAGAAGGAAAGCTTTTTCGGTGCGGTGTCCGGTGATTTTCATCAAACTGACAGCCGGGAATCCACTTTTATAGACGTTTGTCGCAAAGGATCTCCGGGCGGTGTGGGTGGTGACAAGTTCCCATTTCTCTTTTTCTGTGAGCGTCTCCAATCCTCCTTTGATTAAATCCACTTCCACGGGGACTTTAAGGCAGTCCACTGCTCCCGCGATGTCTTTTAAATAGTCATTCATTTTTTGATTACTGATGGCAGGGGGAAGGCTGTTTGGATATTTACCACTGTATTTGGCCATGATTTCTTTGACCATCCAGTGAAGGGGGATCATCACTTTTTTCTTGCCTTTAAACATTTTGATTTCCAAAAGTTCGCCCTTGATATTCTCAGGCTTGATTGCTGTGAAGTCGGAAAATCTCAGTCCTGTCCAGCATCCCACTACGAATAAATCCCGGACGCGCTCAAGGTGTGATGACTGTGAAAAATCTTTTTTATAGATAGCTGTTATTTCTTCCTTAGTCAGATAAATAGAGAATCCCGGTACTTTGTGAGCTTTGAACTGTTTTGACTGAAAAAATAGATTAGTATTATATCCGTTTTCAGTGGCATAAGTCAGGAAGGTCTTAATCACTTGAATGTATTTTCCTACATTGTTGAGGGTGAAGTTTTTCTTATTCAATGATGCAACGTACTTGGAATAAAAATTCTTATCAATTGATTCAAAAGTTAGGTGATACTTCTTTCCAAAGTCTTTCAGATTCTCATAAACGGTGTTATACTTTTGAATTGATCTTTTATCAAACTTCTTCCCGCTTGCGGTCAGTCTTAATCCCGATTCTGAATCATGGATAAAAGCCTTGAACAACTCAATAAATGAGGGTGGTCGTTTTTCTTCCTCAGGAGTTATTGATGGATTTAAATCTCTTTTTAGTTCAGTATTTATTCGTGTGGTTAATTCTTTAGAGAATGGAGCCCTTCCTAATTCCACTTCCAGTTGAAGAAATGCCTTTTCTGCAGAGGCTTTAATGTATTTTAGGTTTTCATTAAAAACCTTTGCTTCAGGAAAATCTTTGACCAGTCGGGCTAATTGTTCTGAGCTATTCCAAAATTTAGGTTGTATTGCTTTGCCAGTAGGGTATTTTATTACATCTCCATTATATCGGATGATTAAAACAATAGGGGTTTCTTTAGCTGTATTCTTTTGCCTTAAGTTGAAATTAAACTTTGCCATCCTTTCTATCATTTGATTGGTTAGCTAAATATAGGAAGAAAATGGTCGGGGGTCGGTTCGGGGGTCGGTTTTCTTTAACTTGATTTACTTTATCTATATTTGATTTAACTTAAAATCGACTCAAATTTGATTTTAAGCCATTTTTTTGACATATATGGTAAGAGTAGATTAAGAGGTATTTAGCCCTGTTCCCGCTACAAAAAAGGCCTTATACGAACAGTATAGGGCTTTTTTGTTTTTCGGGGGATTTCTTCAGGGCAATTATGGATGTTTATGGCAAACACTGTTTTACATCAAAAAAAAAGAGGAGTTGTGCTCCTCTCTAGTCGTTTCCTTCTCCTTCTGCAAAGTATTTTGCATACCGCTCCAAATCCTCGTCAAGACAAAGTGGAAGATAATTTAAACGGAACCGCTTAAGCTTTTCTTCTCTTTTTTGCCTGATATCATTTAGTTTGAGGTCAATTTTGTCTTGATGAGACTTCCTCAAAAAGTCAATTTTTTGCCTCAGTTTACGTATTTCTCTCCTTTTCAAATTTTGGTCGAATTTCTTTTGTCAGATACTGGGAATATTGAATCCATTCCCAAACGGAGCAAATAGTTTGCTAGCTTCTTTATCTCTTGCAAATTAGGACGACAAAGGATAAAAAAAATACCCACAATTGGGTATTTATGCTTTTTATTATCTGTTTTATGAATTTTATTGCTTTTTCAGAGTTTCCAGGTACCAATCAAAAGAATATTTCCCTCCACCCAAAATTAAAATCCCAAGATAAGCGGTGAAGTAAACTAAGGATAATTCTTTTTCCCCAAAAGGATCATCACCATGGGCATAAAAGGCAGCCACTAGCATGGTGATCATCAAGGGAATTGTAGCCAGTCTAGTTTTAAAACCAATCATAATGAGGATTGCACACAAGAACTCGGAGAAAATAGCCAAGATTAAGCTGATCTCAGGCCCTAGTCCAAATGGATCGGCAAACTCTACTGGGCCTTCGCCCAAAAGCCTTCCAATCTTCGAAATGCCATGTGTCAACATCATTCCGCCAGCTAACAGCCTGACTCCTAATATGCCCAGTTCTCTAAGCTTGTTGTTTTTCATGAATAGGTAGGTTTGATAGGTAAAATTAATTCCAATTTGCAGTAATCATTCGTTCTTTTCCATTAAGGTCAGAATGGATAGTTACTCGGTCATAACCTTCTTTTTCCAATAAAGCCTTAATTTCGATTGCTGCTTTTTCATAAATCTCAAAATAAAGACGTCCACCTTTTTTCAATAATCTTTTTCCCTTTTCCCCGATCACGCGATAGAACACCAAGGGATCCTCATCAGGCACAAAAAGGGCTAAATGCGGTTCAAAATCAACCACATTCCGGTGCATTTCAGATTGATCTTTTTTGGGGACGTAAGGCGGGTTGGAAACTAAAATATCCAAGTCAATGAGGGGAGGAAGGTCATTGAGGATGTTGCATTTCAAGAAATTCACCTCTGCATGCAGCTTTTTTGCATTTCGTCTTGCCACTTCCAGCGCCCCTTCTGAAACATCCAATCCGTACACCTCTGAGTCCTTCATTTCCAAATTTAACGTGATGGGAATGCAACCTGTGCCTGTACCTATATCCAAAATCTTTTTTCCTCTTCCCGGATTCTCCTTGATAATAAGGTGTACCAATTCCTCGGTTTCGTTTCTTGGGATCAGGGTATCGTGGGTAACTTCAAATTCCCGTCCGTAAAAAGGACCGTATCCAAGGATATATTGGATGGGTTCGCCTGTTTTCAAACGCTCTAGATCGGTATGTAAGGCTTTAGGAAGATCTTTTTCCTCCAAAAAATGCATCATGTCCACTCGCCGCATTCCAAGATGATGTTCCAAAAGCCAATTTACAAGGCTTTCTGCTTCAGTTTTGGAATAGAGGCTAAGTTGCGAACTCCAAGATTTAACCAAATCGGAAAATGTTCCCATAATGTAGCAGATGATGAATAGAAAACGTAAAGTTAAAAACTAACCTAAGATCCCATGAGAAAAGTACTCCTTGCCATATGCCTGTTTTTTGTCAATCTTTCGTTAGGTCTTTCTCAGACAGCAGTTTGGACAGAGTTTGACGGCGCGTATTGGCAAAAGTTTGATGGTTTATCGGTGAATGGTGAGAATTATCTCATTCGATCCGGAAGTTTCCGACCTTTCTTGGGAATGGGCTTGGGAAAATCCTGGTCTCTTGGCTTGATGGGCGATTTTTTGGCTTACCGGGACAGAGAAGCAGATGTCTCAAGTTACTTGCCTGTATATAATCCAAATTCTCCTCAACCAGAAAACCCTGAAATAATTGGTTATCAACAGATCAACAATTTTACAGCGAAATCCAATGCATATTTTTCATTTGGGATGTTTCTGCGAAAAAGCGTCCAACTCGGAAAAAGAACCTCGTTGAACCTTTCGCTTTATGGATTAAAGGGAACCGGAGCCGAAGGCAATTATGAAATTTTTCCTGAGTTTTATCCAGGCTGGAATTGTCCCATGTGCTTGTCCTTTGTTCCAGGGCCATTGGAATTTCGATTCAAGGAAGAAAGCTGGCGGTTTGGACTTGATTTTGGATTCAACTGGGTCTTGAGTTCTTGGATGGCCTTTGGTCTAAAGGCAAACTTTTTTGAATTCAGGAAGCAGATTTTAAGCAGTTACCCACAGATTAGCAACGGTTTTGAGCTTCCTCAATGGCCCAGTGGCAATTCGATGAATTATGGATCCCGAATTGGTTTCGGATCGGCTGTAGTTAGAGAGGGAATTCGGGTATCGATCAATTTTACCCCCTTTTCTTCAGGGAAAAGCGAAGCTCAGTAATTACCCTTACCTTTGCAGCAGAATCTTCCCCAAATGAAATTACACAATAATACCATCCGAGGCGTACATACAGCCCTGCAAGCCATTTTTGAAGAAGGTCAATACGCTGATAAAGTCATCGAGCGGACACTGAAGTCCAACCCAAAGTGGGGGGCTAAAGACCGATCCTTCATCGCGGAGACTACCTACGAAATGGTGAGATGGTGGAGACTGATCAAGCATCTCAGTCCTTCTTCCAACTACTGGGATTTGTTTGGGACGTATTGGATCATGCAGGGCAATGCCTTACCGGATTGGGAGGAGTTTGAGCGACTTCACCCGGAGAAGATCAAAGGAAAATACGAAGCCATAACCGATCCTGGACTGCTGGAATCCATCCCTGAATGGCTTCAAAAGTTGGGCTCCAAGGAATTAGGAGAAAAATGGGAGCCTGAAATTCACGCCCTAAACGAGGAAGCAGAAGTAGTGCTTCGCGTCAATACCCTAAAAACTACTAGGGAAAGGCTGAAAAATCGACTGGCTGAAGATGGAATCAATACTTACATCGTCAAAGGTTATCCGGATGCATTGATTTTGGAAGAGCGGCAGAATGTGTTTCGCCATCCCGCTTTCAAAGAAGGACTTTTTGAAGTTCAGGATGCAAGCTCACAATTGGTGGCAGCAGCCTTGGCTGTGGAGCCTGGGATGAGAGTCATCGATGCCTGTGCAGGTGCAGGAGGTAAATCGCTACACCTAGCCGCTTTGATGGAAAACAAAGGAAAAGTGATTTCCATGGACGTGGAAGAGTGGAAGCTGCAGCAAGCCAAACTCCGTGCAAGAAGAAATGGCGTGTCGATCTTTGAACCCAAAGTGATTGAAGGCACCAAAACCATTAAGCGTCTGAAGGAATCTGCAGATCGATTGCTGTTGGATGTGCCTTGTTCTGGTCTAGGAGTACTTCGCCGTAATCCGGACACCAAATGGAAACTTTCACTAGAATCCATTGAAAAAGTGCAGCAAACCCAGCAGGAGATTCTCCAAACCTATCCTTCCATGCTGAAAAAAGGTGGACAATTGGTCTATGCGACCTGTAGCATTTTGCCTTCCGAAAATGAGCTTCAAGTCAAAAAATTCCTAGAAAGTGAAGCAGGGAAGGAATTTGAACTGATTGAAGACAAAAAAGTATTGGCTCAGGAAAGTGGCTTTGACGGGTTTTATATTGCGGTACTTCGAAAAAAATAGAAAATACTCTAAGAACTTACCTAGTGGGCAAAAGCCCATTTTCGAATTCCATCCTTCCGAACAGAGAGATGGAATTTTTTTATGGAATCCATTTGGTTTCCAAACCTTATTTTAAAACAGACAGGATTTATTCCCTGTAAAATTCATTTATTTTGTTTTTTTCTGGTACGACAAAAGTTTTTGTGTGTAACTTTGACGGGCAAATAGGGTTACCTACAACCAATATTTGCCATGAATCCAAACTCCTCGAAGTTTCTTTACGAAGCACTCACCTACGACGACGTGCTTCTTGTTCCAGGTTATTCTGAAGTTCTCCCCCGAGAAACCAACACTTCCACCTGGCTTACCAAAAAAATAAGACTTAACATACCTCTAGTATCCGCTGCGATGGATACGGTGACTGAGGCTGAATTGGCTATCGCCATTGCACTTGAAGGTGGATTGGGCTTTATTCATAAAAACATGTCCATCGAAAAGCAGGCTGCCCAAGTGCGCAAAGTAAAGCGTTCTCAGGCAGGGATGATTCTCGATCCGATCACTTTGGACATTAATTCCAAAGTAAGGGATGCAGAAGCTATCATGCGCGAATTCCACATTGGAGGCATTCCTGTCGTGGACGAGCACAAAATCCTCAAAGGCATCATCACCAACCGTGACCTCCGATTTATCAAAGATCCCAACAGATTGATTCGTGAGATCATGACGAGCGAAAATCTGATTACTGCCAAATCCGGTGTTTCACTGGAGCAAGCAGAGGAAATTCTTCAGGAATACAAAATCGAAAAATTACCCATCGTCGACGATGAGTACAGACTAACAGGATTGATCACTTACAAAGACATCCTAAAAAGAAAAGATAAGCCCAACGCCTGTAAGGATGAGTTTGGCCGATTGAGAGTGGGCGCGGCTGTGGGTGTGACGGCAGATATTGTGGAGCGAGTAGAAGCACTTAAAAATGCCGGAGTGGATGTCGTTTCCATCGACACCGCGCATGGCCATTCCAAAGGGGTAATCGATACTTGTAGAAAAATCAAAACAGCATTTCCTGATTTGGAAGTGATTGTAGGAAATATAGCAACTCCTGAAGCAGCGATCGCCTTGGCGGATGCAGGCGCTGATGCGGTAAAAGTAGGTGTAGGTCCAGGTTCGATCTGTACTACCCGAGTGATTGCCGGTGTGGGAGTGCCTCAGCTTTCTGCAGTCTTCGAATGTGCGGAAGCCCTCAAAGATCGTGGTGTTCCCGTCATTGCAGACGGTGGTATCCGATATTCTGGAGATTTAGTTAAAGCAGTGGCAGCAGGAGGAAGTTCGATCATGATCGGTTCACTTTTGGCAGGCACAGAAGAGGCACCGGGTGAAATGATCATTTTCGAAGGAAGAAAATTCAAGTCCTATCGTGGTATGGGCTCCTTGGAGGCAATGGAATCTGGTTCGAAGGACCGATACTTCCAGGATGCCGAGGACAATATCAAGAAATTAGTGCCGGAAGGTATTGTGGGCCGTGTTCCCTACAAAGGACTGGTCGCGGAGGTCTTGTACCAGTTGGTAGGCGGTCTTCAAGCAGGAATGGGATATTGTGGCACCAAGACCATCGAGGACTTACAGAAAAATGGCAAGTTTGTCAAAATCACCACTGCAGGAGTGAAGGAATCGCACCCGCACGACGTGAGTGTGACCAGAGAAGCGCCTAACTATAGTATCAAATCTTAATCTTCAGAAACCGGTTCTCAAAGGGCCGGTTTCGTTTTTTGTTCTCCTCCCAATGCCTATTTTCGGGACGGAATTCCTGATCTAACCAACCCACCAAAAACCCTCGATTCTGTGTACAAGTCGCTGCTCAAACCACTTCTTTTTCTCAAAAAACCGGAGGATGCCCATCACCTTACCTTTGATCTGACCAAACTCACTTTCAATCTTCCGGTCATTAATTCGTTAGTCTCATCGAATTTTAAATTGGAAGATCCACGGCTTGAGCGGGAGGTTTTTGGGCTGAAGTTCAAAAATCCGGTGGGATTAGCAGCAGGATTTGACAAAGATGCCAAGCTGATCGATGAGATGGCCATGTTGGGTTTTGGATTTATAGAGATCGGCACCCTGACTCCCAAGCCTCAAGAAGGAAATCCCCAACCTAGACTATTCAGACTTCCCCAGGATGAAGCTCTGATCAATCGGATGGGATTCAATAATGGGGGAGTGGCTGAGGCGGTGGAGCGATTGAAAAAGCGAAAGTCAGATGTGATTGTGGGAGGAAATATTGGAAAAAACAAAGTGACTCCCAATGAAAATGCAGTGGATGATTACCTATATTGCCTAGAAGCACTTCATCCTTATGTAGACTATTTTGTGGTCAATGTCAGTTCACCAAACACGCCTAATCTTCGGGATTTGCAGGAAAAAGAACCTTTAAAGCAACTGCTCTCTGCTGTAAAATCGGCAAACGACCAAAAAGTCAAGCCAAAACCAATACTTCTGAAAATCGCTCCTGACCTCACCGATGGACAACTAGACGATATCATCGAAATCGTACAAGAGACCCAAATCCATGGGGTCATCGCGACCAATACGACCATCGACCGTTCGAAACTGAGCACATCCAAGTCTGAAGTAGAGGCAATAGGAGCAGGAGGAGTGAGTGGGAAAGTGTTGGGAAAAAGAAGTACGGAGGTCATCCGATACCTGCATCAAAAGTCAAATGGAGCTTTTCCAATCGTGGGAGTGGGGGGAATTTTCTCCGCAGAGGATGCCATCGAAAAGCTGGAAGCCGGTGCAAGCTTGGTTCAGGTTTACTCGGGCATGATTTATGAGGGTCCAAGCTTGATCAAAAAGATCAAGAAGGGACTTCTGGCATATTTTTCCCGGTAAGTTGGCTTTCTTCTGCCTTTTGGCTAAACTTAATCTCGTACTTTCATCCTTAGATGGCATCCGAATCACCCAAAACCAATACGTTTCGTAAAAAAACCGAAAATGGAAAGAAGGCTCCTTCTGAACCGAGGAAGCCTTTATTTACTTTTGGGAAAATTGATACGAGGCAGCTAAGTCTGACCTTTGGGATCATCTTGATTTCGATCAGTATTTTTTTGTTTATCGCTTTTGTTTCGTACCTGCTCAATGGTCCTCAAGACCAAAGTTTGGTCATGAATAATCCGGATCAGGAAATCCGCGAATCTGCTAGAGAATCCAAAAACTGGGTGGGATACCTTGGTGCTCAAGCTGCCAATTGGATGATTTATCGCTGGTTTGGAGTGGCTGCTTTTCTTTTCCCGCCTTTTCTGTTTCTACTGGGATTTAAGTGGACATTTAAGTTTTCGTTGATTTCGCTAACCCGATATTCGGTTTTTGCTTTGTTCTTTACCGCTTGGTTGGGATTGCTGACTGGCTATGCGGTCATTTTGGTGGAGGGATATTCCTATTGGAGTTTCCTTTCCGGGGGATTGGGCTATGAACTGGCCAAGCTTTCGCATGACTTTTTGGGAATGGGCACCTTCATCCTTATAGCTGGAGCTTTCTTGATTTTCGTGGTTCTATTCTTTGGCATACAGCAGTTAAACTGGTTTTCTCCGAAAGAAAAAAGTGAAGATGACTTGTCATTGGAATCCAAAGAAAAAGGCATTTCTCCCAATCCTTTTGCAAGCCCAGACCTTGAAGAGGAAATGGAGCCAGAGGAGGAGGATATTCTGGATGATGGTAGTGAATGGGAGGTGAAAACAGGCCCCATCGACCTTTCTGAAGATGAAAACATCAAGCCTACTTTGGCTACTAACTCGCCCGAGCTTTCATTTTCATTCCCAGAGGATGAATTAGAGGAAGAAGATATTTTCGATGTTCCCCAAGTCAACCTGTTGGAAGAAGAGAATACCTCTCGATCGGTAAAGGAGGGTAATTTTACTGTTCAAAAGGCTCCGGAACTCGAGAAAACTGCGGAGGAAGTGGAAAACTTGGATCCGTATGATCCGACCTTGGATTTGCCGAGATACAAGTATCCGACCTTGGATTTGCTCAATGACTACGATGTGAAAAAAGTGACGGTCACCCGTCAGGAGTTGGAGGAAAACAAGGATAAAATCGTTACCACCCTCAAAAACTTCCAAATTGGAATTCAGGGAATTCAAGCTACCATTGGGCCCACTGTGACCCTGTATGAAATAGTCCCTGACCCGGGAGTGAAAATCTCCAAAATCAAAAATCTCGAAGATGATATTGCCTTGAGCTTAGCAGCATTGGGGATTCGTATCATCGCACCGATTCCGGGCAAAGGTACCATCGGTATCGAGGTGCCTAACAAAAACAGGGAGCTGGTGCCTGCAAGGGCGGTTTTGGGAACTGAAAAGTTCATGAAGTCTGACAAGGACCTGCCCATTGCTTTGGGAAAGACCATTTCGAATGAAGTATTTGTGGCCGACTTGGCTAAAATGCCTCACCTGCTCATGGCAGGTGCCACAGGGCAAGGAAAGTCCGTGGGCTTGAATATGATCTTGGCTTCGCTGATTTACAAGAAGCATCCATCCCAACTCAAATTTGTCCTAGTCGATCCAAAAAAGGTGGAATTGACGCTGTTTAATAAAATCGAACGACACTTCCTTGCCAAGCTTCCTGGATCAGAAGAGGCCATCATCACTGATACCAAAAAGGTCATTTACACGCTAAATTCCCTGTGTATCGAGATGGACAACCGCTACAATCTCCTCAAAGATGCCGGTTGCCGAAACCTCAAAGAATACAACGCCAAGTTCATCGCTCGCAAGCTCAATCCTCAAAAAGGGCATTACTTCATGCCATATATTGTCTTGGTGATTGACGAGTTGGCTGACTTGATGATGACGGCAGGAAAAGAAATCGAAGCACCGATTGCACGATTGGCGCAATTGGCACGGGCGATCGGGATTCACCTAGTAGTGGCAACCCAGCGTCCTTCGGTCAATGTGATCACAGGGATCATCAAGGCCAACTTCCCCGCGCGACTTTCATTTAGAGTGACTTCCAAGATCGACTCCCGAACCATCCTCGATGCAGGTGGCGCAGACCAGCTGATCGGTCAGGGGGACATGCTCCTTTCTCATGGATCTGAAATGACACGTATCCAGTGCGCCTTCCTCGACACACCTGAAGTAGATCATATTTGCGACTGGATTGGAGAGCAAAAGGGCTATTCTTCTGCGTATTTGTTGCCTGAGTTTGAAGGGGAAGATGGGGATGGATCGGCAAAAGACATCGACTTGTCGGATAGGGATCCGCTTTTTGATGAGGCAGCGAGATTGATTGTGCTCCATCAGCAAGGCAGCACTTCCCTGATCCAGCGAAAACTCAAGCTTGGCTACAACCGTGCAGGTCGAATAGTAGACCAATTGGAGGCGGCAGGAGTGGTTGGACCGTTTGAGGGCTCCAAGGCAAGGGAAGTACTTATTCAGGATGAGGCCAGTTTGGAACGGTTATTGAATAACCTATAAACGCTGTTTTCCCAGTTCCGGCAGCGTGATTCCATGAAATTCAACAACCTTCTTTTCTCTCTTTTTTTGCTCATTGGCGTAGCTTTTCAAGGCTTCGCTCAGAAAGATCCCAAGGCAAAAGCTGTCCTGGATGGCATGAGCCAAAAGTACCAAAGCATGAAAGGCTTCACGGCAAGCTTTGATTACACGTTTCAGGATGGAGGTGGTGCCGGTGATCGACAGACCGGTGAGATTGCGGTAAGCGGAGAGAAATACCGACTCAAACTTCCTGATCAGGAAATCTACAACGACGGCAAGACCGTCTGGACCTTTATCCAAACCAATTCCTATAAGGAAGTTACCATCAATGACGCCACGCAGATGGAAGGGGAATTAACGCCCTCCAACATTTATAAAATGTACCAAACCGGCTTCAACTACAAGCTTTTAGCAGATAAGACCTATCAAGGAAAGGCTGTGAGTGTGGTGGAACTGACTGCGCTCAAGGCTAATGCCCCCTTTAAGCAGGTGAAGCTAATGGTGGATAAGGCCACCAAAGACTTGCTCGGCTGGGAGATGTTTGACGGTCAGGGAGGCGTATTTTCGTACTCTTTTAAAAACATGAAAGCAGCTCCAACTCTACCCGCAGATTACTTTGTTTTTGATGTGAAAAAGCACCCCGGGATCGAAGTGATTGATTTGAGGTAAAAGTGATTTTTCTGAACGTCCCAAATTTTTTTTCACAGTGCTTCTGACGTCCAATTTGGTACTAATTGAATTAGACCGTCCTATCAAGTTTGGTAGTCAATAACTAATCTTTTTATCACAACTAGGTATATTATCCGATAATTTCCCTACTGTACTAGTAAAAATATCCGATATTTTCTCTACTTAAACTAAATAAATTAGTTAAAAAGCTTAGGATTTGAGCGTTCGGAGCCAATTTTGAATAATAGCTTTCCCGTATTCAGTAAGGTAAGCTTCGGGATGGTATTGGATTCCCAAAATGGGCAGTTTTCGATGTGCCATTCCCATGATTTCACCGCTCTCTGTCTCTAAGATCGACTCCAGACAATCCGGAAAATCGGTCAATTGGAGCGAATGGTAGCGGGTGACCTGAAAACGTTCAGGAAGATTTTGGGTGAAAAAGTGAGGTTGGGTCTGTCGGATGGTGTGGACTTTTCCATGGGTGGGAACGGCGTTTTTGACCAGTTTGGCACCGAAAAATTCCCCGATCGCCTGATGACCGAGGCAGACGCCGAGGATGGGGACTTGATCGACATACTTTTTCAGAATGGGTATCAAATTGCCTGAAGTGGCGGGTGTCCCTGGTCCGGGCGAAAGGATCAAGCCCTTGAAATCGATCTCTGCGATTTCCTCCAAGGATACCTCATTCCGTTTGATAATCAACTCTTGACCGGTTTGCCGGATCAGATCGGCGAGGATGTGACTGAAGGAATCAAAATTGTCAATCAGCAGCAGCATCTTTTCTGAACTCTTTCACGATCTCGTCCATGGTCTCGATGACTTGCTTGACTTTGGGGAAAATAGGTTCCAGCACCCAAATTACACTCGGGGCGAGTGGCTCAATGTATTGGAGATATTCGCTTTTGGCCCGCCATTCCCGCGGCATTTTCAGGTCAAATTGTAGTGAAAGCCACATAAACAGGCTGATGAAAAATCCGGATTTGACTATTCCCAAAATTGCGCCTGCAATGCTGTCAAAACCACCTAGTAGGATCATGTCCATCATTTTTTTCAATACCCAACCCGCCAGATTCACAATAAGCAAGGTTAGAAAAAATACAATCAGAAAGGCCATAATCGGAAAGGCGAAGGTGAGTTCGTCCAGATTTGCAGCAAGCCATTTGCTCACTGGATCCATGAAATATACACCTAGGATAATAGCCAAAACAAAGCCTATGAGCCCCACAATACTCAGCAGCAAACCTTTCTTGTAGCCCTCATAGGCTCCCAATCCGATCAGGATCAATATAACAATGTCAATCGGTGCCAAATCAGCTGTTCAGCAGGGATTTTACTTTTTCAGAAATTGCCTTTCCGTCAGCTTTTCCTGCCAACTGCTTGCTCGCCACGCCCATTACTTTACCCATGTCCTTTGGACCGGCAGCACCGGTTGCAGTAATGATTTCTTGGATGGCTGCTGTCAGCTCCTCATCGGTTAAAGCCTTTGGTAAAAACTCTTGGATGACGGCCAACTCAGCCAATTCCACTTCCAAAAGGTCAGCTCTGCCTTGCTTCTCATAGATATCGGCGGAGTCTTTCCGCTGCTTGGCGGCTTTGGTCAGGAGTTTCATCTCGTCATCCTCACTCAAGGTTCCGGAAAAACCCTCTTTGGTCTCCTCCAACAAAATCATCGATTTGATGGCTCGCAATGCGGTCAATCGCACCTTGTCTTTGGCAATCATGGCGGATTTTATTTGACTTTCTACATTCTGCTTTAAACTCATTCGTCCTAAGTTTGTGTTACTACTTCAATACCGGGTAAAAATACCCCTTTTTCCTTGCCGATATGACAAAGCTGAGTGTAAATATCAATAAGATCGCGACCCTGCGCAATGCCCGGGGAGCCAACAATCCCAACGTGGTCAAGGTGGCCTTGGACTGCGAGCGATTTGGTGCACAGGGGATTACCGTGCATCCACGGCCTGACGAGCGGCACATTCGCTACCAGGATGCAGTGGATTTGGCAAAAGTGGTGACGACTGAGTTCAACATCGAGGGCTATCCCGACCAGCGATTTATGCAACTGATCCGTGAAGTGAAGCCTGCACAGGCAACCTTGGTCCCCGATCCGCCGAATGCCATCACCTCCAATACAGGTTGGGATACTATCGCTCATCAGAGCATGCTGAAAGATATCGTGGCCGAGCTCAAAGAAATCGGCACGCGTGTATCCATTTTCATCAATCCCGAGGCAAAATACTTCGAACCCGCCAAGCTGACGGGCACCGACCGTGTCGAACTCTATACCGAGCCTTATGCTTCAAACTACCATCCGAACCGGGAGAAAGCCGTGAAGCCCTATGTGGAAGTAGCCCAACTCGCTCGAGAATTGGGCTTGGGGTTGAATGCCGGACACGACTTGGACTTGCAAAACTTGGCCTACCTCAAGCAGCAGATTCCATTCTTGGAAGAAGTCTCCATCGGCCACGCGCTAATCTGCGATGCGCTATACTACGGATTGGAAAATACGATTCAGATGTATAGAAGGCAGTTGGAGATTTGATTGAATTGAAAGATAGAAAAACTAGAAGTTGGAAGGTGGTAATGTTGGAAAGTTGTAAAGTTTCCTCGTATCGATGGCCTTCACTCTACCAAAGATCTCGTAAATCGTATTTCGTAAATTGTACTTTCAAAATGAAGCTTAACTTCAGAAAAAGTGGCACCGGCCCTCCTCTCGTCATTCTTCACGGACTTTTTGGTTCGCTGGACAACTGGTTTTCCATCGCCAAGGAATTGGTCGAGTACTACACACTGTATCTTGTCGATCAGCGAAATCACGGAGACTCTCCCCATTCCGAGGAATGGAACTATGCTGTGATGGTAGAGGATTTGAAGGAATTGCTGGATGACGAAGGCCTCGAGAAAATCTATCTGATGGGCCACTCTATGGGTGGGAAGACGGTCATGAAGTTTGCGGTCACCTATCCCGAGCGAGTGGAGAAACTAATCGTTGCTGACATCGCCCCACGATTTTACCCCATCCACCATCAGACGATCTTGGAAGGATTGAATTCCCTGAATCTGAACCAAATCAAATCCCGCAAAGAAGCCGATAATCAGTTGGCACAGTACATTCCGGAACTAGGAGTAAGGCAGTTTTTGCTGAAAAGTCTGACCCGTGACAGTGAAGGCTTTGCCTGGAAGATCAACCTGAAGGTCATCACCGAAAAGATTGAAAACGTCGGAGAAGCCTTGGCTGAAGGTGCTGTATTCGAAGGTCCAACTCTTTTTCTTGCAGGTGCCAATTCCAACTACATCCAGCAAAAGGACCTGCCAGATTTGGAGGCCCACTTTCCGAACTATGAACTGGAATTTGTCGCCAATGCAGGCCACTGGCTTCACGCAGAGCAACCCCATTCGGTGGTGGAGGAGATGAGGAAGTTTTTGGGGTAGAAAATCGAACTGTCGCAAGTCTTGCGACAGTTCGATTTGTTTTAGCGCTCTTTTTTTGATAGTTCACTTTAAAGAAAATTCATTTTTATTTATAAAATGATTTACCTTAAACAGAAATAAATCCCACTTTTTAAAATGAACAGTTCGCTCGAGATTTATCAATCCGCTGGAGAAACTCAAATCGAAGTCTGATTTGAAAACGAGACGGTCTGGCTCAACCGTTCCCAACTCTCAGTACTTTTTGGTAGGGATGTCAAGACTATCGGAAAACACTTAACCAATCTGTTTAAGGATGAAGAATTGGAAAAAAATTCAGTTGTCGCAAATTTTGCGACAACTGCAAGTGATGGAAAGAATTATCAGGTCGAACATTATAATCTCGATGTAATTATTTCTCTCGGCTATCGAGTAAAATCCAAAGAAGGTACTCATTTTCGACAATGGGCCACCCGACGATTAAAAGACTACCTCATTAAAGGCTATGCTGTCAATCAGCAGAGACTTTCTCAGCTTCAGCAGTCCTTCAAATTGATTCGTGAAGCAGCTCTTTCAGAAGATTTTTCAAAGTCCCAAGTCAGGGAAATCATCGATATCCTACTGTATACTGCTACTGATCACTGCAAAATGAAACTCACTTCACCTTCCTCCCATGCTTCATCACCAGATCTACATCCTGTAGCAGGTTGATGTAGCGAAGGACATCACCACGCACGGCGATGATGTCTGCGTATTTTCCTTCAGAAATCGTCCCGTAGTCTTTGTCCACTTTCATGGCCACCGCAGGCCAGTAGGTGGCTGCTTTGATGGTCAATAGCGGATCCATGCCGAAGTGATTCACCCAGACATCGAGTTCATTCCAAGTGCTTTGGCTGTGAAACTTCATGGGAATACCGCTGTCCGTGCCTACGAGCATCACCACGCCACTTTCTTTCAGTTGCGCAAACTTCCGGTCCAGAGTCGGCTTTCTCACAGGAGTCAATTGGAAGTAAGACATCCTTCCCGGAAAGCGAAGCGAAGCCCGGAT
Source organism: Algoriphagus aquatilis (assembly GCF_042657405.1). Classification (NCBI taxonomy): domain Bacteria; kingdom Pseudomonadati; phylum Bacteroidota; class Cytophagia; order Cytophagales; family Cyclobacteriaceae; genus Algoriphagus; species Algoriphagus aquatilis. The sequence continues at coordinate 125,829 of NZ_JBHSKS010000005.1, read as the reverse complement.
ATCCCGAATGATCGAATCCGGCAAACCTAAGTGCCAGGAAGTATCATCCAGTTTTTCGGGATTGTCCCGGACATATTCGTAGTTGAACAAGCCCTCGACGGTGGGGGTCCAGAAGAGTGGCCCAAGGTTCATTTTGGCCGCCCGTTCTTTCATCATCCGCATGATGTCTTCGGGATATTCCGGCGCTGAACTCAAGCCTGTATGCTCAAAGTTGTCCACGCCGATCTGCAGTCCGATGCGGATTTCGTCGGGTCGATGAGAGTGGCCTACGACCATTTTCCCGTACTTATGCGCTTCATCGACTACTGCCTTGGCTTCCTCGAGGGTCATTTGATCCTGATCGATCAATTTGATCACATCCACCCCGGCATCGATGAGTTTTTTGACTTTGGCCCGTGCATCGGCGGCCCCATTCACTCCCCAGCGGAAGGCTTCCGTGCCGGGATAGGGCGCTTTTTGGATAAATGGCCCGGATACATAGATCGTCGGACCGGGGATTTCGCCTCGATTGATCCGCTCGCGGACGTTAATGCTCGCTTCGAGTGGTGCGCCAAGGTCTCGTGCACTGGTCACTCCTGCCATCAGCAACTGATGCGCCGAGGAAGGCATGATCACAGATTCAAACACATCGATGTAGGTACTGTCCCAATGGGTGTAGTCGCTGTGACCGTTGAGCATCAAGTGCACATGCATATCCCAGAGTCCAGGAAGCACGCTCATTCCCTCTGTGGAAATAACTTCTGCACCTGCCGGAATCGCTAGGCTGCCCACTTGCCCCACGGCCTTGATCCGCTCTCCTTCGACGATGATGACCGAATTACGGATGGGCGTACCTCCGAATCCGTCGATCAGGGTGCCACCGACGAGGGCTTTGAGGTTTTGGGGGAAAGCTTGAAAGGAAAGCAAATACAGCAGTCCAAGTGTAAGTATTCTAATCTTCATGTCAGATTTAAGGATGGTGATAAAGATCAAAAAGGTAATGATTTTGACTGTTTAATTTTAACTTTCGCCCCCATTATCTCCCAACGATGAAATGCCCAAAGGAAAGCTTTTCTTAATTCCCAGTGTCTTGGCCGAAAACACCGCCCATTGGGTGATTTCGCCTCAAGTGCAGGAGGTCATTGCCCATACCAAGATCTTTTTGGTCGAAAATCCACGTTCTGCCCGACGCTATATTTCCAGCTTAAAGCTTGGAGTAAACATCGAGGAGTTGCACATGGAAGTTTTGGACAAAGACACCAAGCCTGAGCAGCTGCCCCGCCTGATGCTTCCGTTGATCAATGGAGCGGATATCGGGGTAATCTCTGAGGCTGGCTGTCCGGGCATCGCAGACCCTGGAGCCTTGGCTGTAGCCTATGCCCATCAAAAGGGAATTCAGGTCGTGCCCATCTCCGGGCCGAGTTCAATGTTTTTGGCGCTCATGGGTTCCGGGTTCAATGGGCAGTCCTTTGCTTTTCACGGCTATTTGCCTATTGATAAAAAAGACAGAACTGCCGCTATCAAAAAACTGGAAGCTGAATCGATTCGAGAAAAGCGCGCTCAGATTTTTATGGAAACGCCCTTTCGCAACAATCAACTTCTCGAGGATTTGCTATCGACTTTGGCCCCGCTTACCAAGCTTTGCATCGCGAAAAACCTCACCGCAGCGGATGAAATGATCCAAACCAAGACCGTTGCCGACTGGAAAAACCATCCCGTCGACCTGCATAAAGTTCCCACTGTTTTTGTCCTTCAAGCCTTCTAAGCCATGTTTACCATAGACGCGCACCTCGACCTGAGTATGAATGCCCTCGAGTGGAATCGTGACCTCACCCGACCTGTTGCAGAGATCAATGCCCGTGAAAAAGGCCTGAGCGACAAACCCGACCGAGGAAATGCGACCGTCTCTCTTCCTGAGTTGCGCAAAGGAAATGTCGGTTTGGTAGTGGCTACACAGATCGCCCGCTTTGTGGCGCCGGAAAATCCCCTTCCGGGTTGGCACTCTCCAGAACAAGCTTGGGCACAAACTCAGGGTCAATTGGCTTGGTATCGTGCGATGGTTGAAAAGGGCGAAATGACCCAAATCCGAAATTGGAATGAGTTGGAAGCGCACTTGGCTCACTGGAATCAAGGCGAGGACAAAAGCCAAAAGCCGGTGGGATTTATCCTTTCACTCGAGGGCGCTGATTCGATTGTGAGCCTAAGTTATTTGGAAAAAGCCTACGAAAGCGGCCTTCGTGCTTTAGGTCCGGCACATTATGGCCCTGGGCGCTATGCCTTTGGGACAGATTCTTCCGCGCCTTTGAGTCAGCAAGGAAAAGAGTTGGTGAAGAAAATGGATGAGCTCGGGATCATTCTGGATGCCACTCACCTCTGTGATTTGGCATTTTGGGATGCTTTGGAGATTTACCGTGGGCCTGTATGGGCAAGTCACAACAATTGCCGTGCACTCGTCGATCACAACCGACAGTTTTCCGACGAGATGATCAAAGCCCTGGTCGATCGTGGATCAGTAATCGGAGGCGCCTTTGATGCCTGGATGCTGAGCCCGGGTTGGGTGAGGGGGAAAAGCACGCCCAAAGAGCGAAATGTGACTATTTCTACCGTGCTAGATCACCTAGACCATATTTGTCAAATTGCCGGCAATGCCAATCACATCGGGATCGGGTCGGATTTAGATGGGGCATTTGGCACGGAGCAAAGTCCTGCAGATTTGGAGACCATTGCCGATTTGCAGAAGATCCCGGATTTACTTCGAGGGAGAGGATATGCCAATTCGGATGTGGATAAGGTGATGCATGGCAATTGGTTGAACTTTTTAAAGAAAGCTTGGGCTTGAGCCAAGAATAATTGTCTTTTTTGATAATCAATAGATTGCATAAGTTCTCCTTATTGGATTATTTGCAGTAGAAAAACCACCAGATTTAAGCTTATGAATTTCAAACATTTACTCGCTCTTGTTTTTTTAACCCTCTTTTCACTTACGGCATTTCCTCAAAAAATCCAGCTTGTTGCTAACCATTCTGATGCAAAGTTCACTTTGCTGAATGACTATGATGATTCAGACAAGCAGGAATTGGGAACTGGCTCGGTTGAAATCAAATTGGAAAAAGATTCCAAAAACCGGGTGAAAATCTCCAAACCTGGCTATCAATCCGTGATCAAGGAATACAATAAAGACCTCAAGTGGGATAAGGAACAAAAAATAACCTTGGATACCCGTCAGGTAGACATTACTGCTGAGCCTTTTGATGCCGAAATTTTGGTAGATGGAAGAGTGATCGGGACCAAAGCTATTTACCTCTATATTCAGAAAGATAGATTTTTGACTGTGGAAGTGAAAAAGCCTGGTTTTGCTACTGTTACCAAGGTTTACTACAATCAGCCGGACAAAGAAACACCTCCATTCAAAGACCATTTTACGCTGAAAGATCGTCAGGTCAGATTGGAAGTACAGCCTGCTGATTCCAATGTTGCAACCAATGGGATAACTCTGGGCAGAGGCAATCAAGATATCAAGATTCCTTTTGGAGATTGTGTGACTACTACTGTGACCAAAGAAGGATTTGTGAGCTATGAAAAAGTTTTCTGTAACAAGGAAGGAGATCCAGAACCACCAATTAGAGAAAGGGCCGTTTTGGAGGACCGAATGGTGAAAATCACTACTGTTCCAAACGATGCAGTGATCGAAATTACTGGTCAGCGGGTTGGAGTTGGGTCTTATGAACTGAAAATCCCCAGAGGTAGATGTGTCTCGATCGTCGTGTCCAAAGATGGTTATGTGAAATATTACAAAGACTACTGTAATCAGCAGGAGCGAACAGTTCCTCCAATTTCAGAAGCAATAGAGATGGTTAGAGACCAAGCTTATGACAACTCAGTTTCTTCTGATTTGGCTAATGTCAGGATCACAGTGCCGGTAAAGGCAGGGATAGCAGCCGAAGAATCCTGGAAAATTTTATCTTCTATCGTGACCAGATACTTTGATATTTTGGAGACAGTTGACTTCAACACAGGATATTTGACGACTTCGTGGCAAGTTGAAAATTTCAATTCTTCTGTCATCAGAACCCGTGTGATCGTAAGCTCTGGAGGTAACTCAGATCAAATTACGTATGCGGTTAAGTTGGTGAGTCAGGTAGCTGAGCTCAACGATCCATCCAGAAACTTGAAAACTGTCACGGTGAAGGATGATGAAGCCTTTAAGGACTGGTCAAGAATTATGAAAAAGTATCAGGGCTTAATCGAGGAAATTCAAGCACGATTGCAGTAATCTTCGTTGCATTTAGAACATTCAAATCCCGGGTTTAACGCCCGGGATTTTTTCTTTTCCAAAAATCCTCGAACCCCAAACCCTTGAAATGCGGTCCTATTGCTGCTTCGTCCATGTTGAATGCAGGAGTCACGGTGTTCCATTCCATGATTTTGATCTGATTGTTTTTGTCCACGGTCATATCCCATGCGATCAGTCCAAAATGTGGATTTTGGTCATGAAGTTTTTCACACAGCTTTTTTATTTCAGCGTATTTCGGGATTTCTACCCCGTTGATAGAAACTCCCGTTTCAGAATGTTTCGTAAGAATTTGCCAATCTCCACTGAAGCCAAAATCATGAGTATACCCATCCTGTATTCGGATTGCTATCCGAATACAATGATCCTCATAGGTAAAAGGAGTGCCGGCTAGCCCAAGTCGAATACCCGATTGCACCACTTTAGCTTCTTTTTGAGGTGCTTTGTAGGTAGTCACTCTCAAGCTTGGAACACTCGCCGGGCTTAGTCTTTGAAATACCTCATGAGCCTCAATCGGCGATTGAATCACAAAATCTCCAAGCTTTTCAAAGTCCAGTTTTGAAAATTGATCCGCATCTAGTTTCATCACTCCACCGCCACGTGAAGTATTGTCCTGCTTCAAAAACACGTTTGGATGTCCATCAAAGAGAGTCTTTCTTAGTGTTTCTTGAGTTGTTTTCTCTCCTGAAGCCATTAGCCAATTTCCTTTCACATAATAGGCCAAATCAGGAAGTTCTTCAGCATTCAGGAATTTTTGGGTTAGGGTTTTTATTTTTCCAAGTGGTTGAAGGCTGCCATTCAAGGTAGGACAAACGATTCTAGCCCAATAATCCAATGGCATCCAACCTTCTTTAAATTCACCCCGACAAGCAGTGAATACCTTAAGCCATGGAGAAAATGAAGCTGAACCTAGCACATCTGCGGCGTAAGTTTCAATTTCTGTTTCCTGCTTTGTCGTTAATGTATGATCAGGAAGTTGCTTAATTAGAGCTTGATAGGCTTTTGGAGCGCTTCGATTGTAATAGGCATCAGTGGCTTTATTTCTTCTTTTTTCCTGATTTTGTCTGTATAGTTTTTTAACCAAAGAGATCATAGATGTTTATTTTGGGTCTTGTGCTTAGTTCTTCCAAAGATCTTCCCAGCCTAACTCTTTAAAATGTGGTCCTATGCTGGATTCGGAGTATACAATTCCCGGTTGGTCGGTATTCCATTCCATCAATTTTACTTGGCCCTGATCGGTAATGGCAGCATCCCAACCGATGAGTTGTATGTGTGGAAATCTCTCATGGATAGATTCACAGAGTTGAGTCGCTTCTTTAAAATAGGGGATCGTTTTTCCTTCGAAGGGTACTTTTGTATCAGGATGAGTTTCTAATAATTGCCAATTGGCTGTGATTGCCGAAGGATATAATTTCCCAAAATTGGGATCAACAGGTATTCTCATGGCACCTTTGGTATTGATGTAATTCATTCCTTCCCTACCTATTCGGAGTCCACAAAGTCGGGTCTCGGCTGGTTTTTGGTTTTGCTTTACCGTAGTGATCCGCAATGTCGCTACCGCTCCCGGACTGATTTCTTCCATAAAGGGGTGTTGAAAAATAGGTGCTTGAATCACGAAATCTCCCAGTTTGTCAAATTCGATTCCATCAAAATCCTTAGGATAAAGCTTTAAAATTCCATTTCCCTGAAAAGAAAAATTCCGCTTTAAATACACAAAAGGATAATGTTCAAAACAAATGGATTTTACTTCGTCGAACGTCGTCCCCAATCTCTCGGCAGTCAGCCATGTTCCTTTGATCAAATAAACCAAATCAGGTAATGTTTCGGTCTGAAGTAGCTGTTTGGAAAGTGTTTTGTAACTGCTCAAATCTTTTAAATCTCCATTGATCGCAGGGCAAACTACTCTCCCCAAGTAATTATCTGGAATCCAGCCTTCCAAAAACTCCCCTCGGAATGCGCTGTAGAGTTTAAGCCATGGAGCAAAATCAATAGATCCCAAAACCTCTACTGAGTATTCTTCAGCTTTCTTTGAATCTACTGAAGAAAGCTTTTTTCCTTGATCAGCTAAGACCTGAAGTCCGTTTTGCACCCGTTTGATGTGACTCTGATCGAATATTCGATTCCATCTTTTTTGGCGGTATGCTCTGAAGCGTTTCTTGAGTAAATGGAGAATCGACATAGGCAGACGGTTAGTTTTCTAATCTCAAGTTTGATTTTTATTTCTCCCAAAAAAATTTTTTTTCGAGTAAGCCGAAAAATCAATCGATTTCCTAAAGCTTTTTATTCCTACTCCAATTTAGGGGTGTTTTTTGGAGTCCTATTCTTTGTATTTTTTGAAGTTTTATATCGGGCTGGAGCCCAAAACCCAAGTAACCTCATGCGAAAGCCTCAACTATCCTTCTCCCAAATCATCAACATGAATGTTGGTTTTTTTGGGATTCAATACAGCTTTGGTCTTCAGCAAAGTGCTGTCAATCCGATCTATGACATGTTGGGCGCCGCACCTGACGAGATCCCCTTGCTCAATCTGGCAGGACCAATGACCGGCCTGCTGATCCAGCCGATCATTGGTGCGCTCAGTGACAGCACTTGGAGTGATAAGTATGGGCGAAGAAAGCCTTATTTCTTTATCGGAGCCTTGCTATGCAGTATCTGTCTCTTCTTCTATCCATTTAGTAGTTCGCTATGGATGGCTGCTGGATTGCTGTGGGTGCTCGATGCTGCAAATAATACCGCCATGGAGCCGTATCGCGCCTTGATCGCAGATTCACTTCCGGAAGAGCAATATGGAAAAGGTTTCCTGACGCAGAGTTTTTTCACCGGTTTGGGGATTACTCTTGCTAACATTTCCCTGTTTGTCTTCCAGATTTTCTTCAAAGGCGCCATCGGTTCGCTGCCGATGTGGGTCTATGCGTCTTTCTTTCTCGGAACTGTCTGCTCGATCACCTCGGTGATGTGGAGCATTTCTAAGACGCCAGAGTATCCGCCTTCACCTGAAGAGTTGGCTGCTTTGAAAGAGCGAAATCAAGGCATGCCGCACCCAGCAGTGCAGTTTTTCCTGTCCATTCTGACTACTCTGGTGGCCTATACGGTCTTCTTGCTGCTGTTGATTCCTACGATTTTTGATCGTGGATTAATCCGTAGAGTGATGAAGTGGGCCGAGCAAAATTCCACGACCCGAGTGCTTTTTGCCCAAAATCTGGAAATCATCGAATCCATCATTCACATGCCTTCGGTCATGTGGAAGCTGGCGCTTGTTTACCTTTTCCAGTGGTATGCGCTGTTCTGTTACTGGCAAAATGCCTCCAAGAGTATCGCTCTTTCGGTATGGGATGCTACCCCGTCTAGCGACCCTGCCAAGTATGAGGAAGCTGTCGGATGGGCAGGCTTGGTCAATGGCTGGTACAACATCGTTACGTTCCTCTCGGCATTTTTTCTAGCACGAATGGCACAACGGTTTGGCCCCAAAAAGGTGCATTTCATCTGCCTTCTCATGGCTGGTGTGGGATTGATTCTTTTCCCCATGATCGAAAACAAGTACTTGCTATTTGCCCCAATGACTGGTTTTGGAATAGCTTGGGCTAGCATGATGGGTGTGCCCTATCTGCTGGTAGTGAATGAGATCCCCAAAGAGCGCTATGGTGTCTATATGGGAATCATCAACATGATGATCGTGATTCCCATGATCCTGCAGACGCTGACTTTTGGTTTTATCTCCAAAAACTTCCTAAACAATGACGCAGGTCAATCCATTATTTTCGGAGGCGTCCTGTTGTTGATTGCTGCCTTGGCTACGCTTCGAATCAAAGAAAACAAATCCATTGATCCTACCGCTGCACCCGTTTCAGCAGGACATTAATTCCCTTATCAAACCAATTGAACCCATTCCATGTACCCGGAATCGATTATATCTGAAAAAATCCACCATCTCTTCCAAGAGTATTCCATAGACCCTGTCAAAAAAGACAAGCAATTTGCTGAGCGTCTTCAAGCACATTTACCAAAAATCCATCGGCTTTTCGGGGAAATTTATGGGGGATGTTTTGACGTTGAGCAGCAATTTGTGGACTTGCTTCGCAGTCTGATTCTAGCACACCAAGGCCGGGAAGCTGGGTTGAAAAAGCTGGATCAGGAAAAGACAAGTCAGGGCGTGTGGTTTCTTAGCAATCAGCTTGCAGGCATGAGCTTGTATGTGGACCGATTTGCAGGAAGTTTGAAAACCATGCCGACCAAGCTTTCGCATCTCGAGGAGTTGGGTGTGAATTTCCTTCACCTGATGCCGATTTTCGAAAGTCCTGCCGGAGAAAGTGACGGTGGCTATGCGGTTTCGAATTTCAGAAAAGTGGATCCTCGGTTTGGAACTCTGGAGGATTTGATTTCCCTTCGGAAAAAAATGCACAGCCAAGGCATGTACCTCATGCTGGACATTGTGCTCAACCATACATCGCATCACCACGAGTGGGCCCAAAAGGCCAAGGAAGGTGATTCCTATTACCAAAGCTTCTTTTATACCTATGACAATCGCTCGATTCCGGATGAATTTGAGCGGGATATGCCTGAGATTTTTCCTGAAAGTGCTCCGGGCAACTTCACATGGAGTGAGGAAATGGGCAAATGGGTGATGACCGTTTTCCACAAGTACCAATGGGATCTGAATTACACCAATCCGAATGTCTTTCGGGCCATGCTGGATACCGTACTTTTTTACGGGAACCTTGGCGTTGACTTGCTGAGAATCGACGCTCCGGCATTTATCTGGAAGCAGCTAGGTACTTCCTGCCAAAATCTTCCTCAAGCACACACTTTGCTCCGATTAATCAAGCAGTGTGTGCAGGTGGCGACTCCGGGCATGGCGATTTTGGGTGAGGCAATTGTAGCCCCTAAGGAAATCATGAAGTACTTCGGCACAGGGGAGTTTATCGCTCAGGAGTGTGATTTTGCCTATAATGCTACTCAAATGGCCTTGCAATGGGACATGTTGGCCTCGGGAGAAACCCGAGTCATGCTCAACGCCCAAGGGGAAATTCTCAACAAGCCTTACGGTACCTCTTGGATTACTTACACTCGGTGCCACGATGATATTGGACTGGGATATGATGACTACATGATTGCTCAGGCTGGAAAGGAACCCTATTACCATCGCAAGTTTCTCAAGGAATATTACTCTTTCTCTGGTGATCAGTGGATGAGTCCGGCGCGAGGAGCCCTTTTTTCCTCCAATCCCAAGACAGGAGACGCTCGGATTTCAGGAACTTTAGCTTCCCTCTGTGGCTTGGAAAAAGCACTCATAGAAGGCAATGGGCCTGCAATAGACCAAAGCATCCAAAAAATCCTCATGATGCAGGCGCATTCGATCTTGTTAGGTGGATTGCCGATGCTGTTTTACGGAGACGAAGTCGGCTACACCAATGACTACAGCTATCAAACTGATCCGGGAAAAAGCTACGACAACCGTTGGATGCATCGTCCGGTGATCGACTGGGAAAAGGTCAACCGAAAGAAAGTGGAGGGCACTGTTGAGCAGCAGATTTTCGAAGGAACCAAAAGATTGCTTCAGGTCAGAAAAGCACATGGACTTTTCAGTGACATTAGTAATATTTCTTGGATGAGTCCACACAATATCCATGTGGCAGGTTTTGTCCGTAGAATGGGAAATGAACGGATGTATTGCCTATTCAACTTTTCGGACAAGGCGGCTTACCTGACTTGGTATGCTTTCCGCGAGCAAGGAGAGGGAGCTGGAAAACTTTACGATCACTGGACTCAATCGGAAGTTGCCCTAGGTCCGGATCATGAGCACTTGATTTTGGAACCGTACGGTTTCCGGATTTTGGAACCAAAAAGTTGATGAATCCTGGCAGATTTTGAAAATCTGCCAGGATTTTTTGCTTAACCTTTCACCGATGATTTGCGAACCACTAGCTCAGTTGGGAGCTTGACGAGTTCATTTCCTCCCAAATCCTGATGCTTCAACAAATCGATTAGCATCTCGGAGGCCTTACTTCCCATAGTATAGCCAAATTGGTCCACTGAGCTTAGGGAGGGTGTCGTAAAATCAGAAAGCATCCAGTTACTAAAGCCCATCAAACCTACCTGAGTTGGGATCTGATAGCCGGAGGATTTCAGGTAATTCATAGACCCCAAAGCGACCAGATCGGTGATGCAAAAAATCGCATCCGGTGGGTTTGGACTTTCCATCAAGCTTTTGGTAAAGTCATAACCTTCTTGTTCGGAGATGTCAAAGCAAGGACGAACCCACGCCTCATTGAAAGTCAATCCGTGATCTTCAAGAGCCTTTTTGTAGCCTAAAAATCGAGCATTGGCATTTTTTACTTCCATTCGACCGCTGAGATGGGCTATTTTGCGATAGCCCTGTTTGATCAGGTGTGCCACTGCCTGATAGGCTCCTTCAAAATCATCCACTACCAATTTTGGCCCCACTAGGAAGTCGGTGATTTTGTCAAACTGGACTACCGGTTTGCCTTCTTCCAAAAATGCCTGAAGGTGATCTGCTTCCTGTGTTTCGTTGGAGACAGAGATCAGAAGACCATCGACTCCCATGCCGAGTAAGTATTGGCTGGCAAGTATTTCGTCTTTTAGATGGTCGTAAGATTGTGCCAAAAGGATACTGTATCCATGTTTCTTCGCTGTTTCTAAGGCGCCGTTGATGGTCGTGGAGAAAAAATGATGTACGATCTGTGGTACGATCATCCCCAAAATGGAGGTTCGATTTTTCCGAAAATTGACAGCCATGGTGTTGGGCGTGTAGTGGTGCTTTTCGGCGTATTCTTTCACCATTTGGATGGTTTCTTCCGAAAGGGAAGGATATCCATTGAGGGCTCGGGAAACCGTGGATGGGGAAAGTTTGAGGTCTCTCGCTATGTCTTTTAAAGTGATTTTTCGCTTTTCAGCCATGTTCTGGGTTTTTGTTTCTGGTTGATAAGTCGGCCAAGTATTTTCACCTTAAAGTAATCATAATCCCAAGCAGTTCTTCCATTCAAAAGGCCTTTCATTGAGATTTTCAGAAAAATCGTGGAGAAAATTTTATATTCCACCTTGACAATAACCCCAAAACCTATGAAACCAATCGTGCAGATCTCACTGGATCTGACCAATATTGATGAGGCGCTCGAAACAGCTGCTTTGGCCTTGCGTGCCGGGGTGGATTGGCTGGAGGCAGGTACTCCCCTGATATTAGCCGAAGGACTGCATGGAGTCCGAAAACTGAGAGAAGCTTTTCCCGGAATTCCCATTGTAGCCGACCTCAAAACCATGGATGGGGGCTATCTGGAGGCCGAAATGATGGCCAAAGCCGGAGCCACTCACGTCGTCGTCATGGCCCGTGCCCATGCCGAAACCATCAAGTGTGTGGTCAAGGCCGGGAAAGACTTTGGTGTCCAAGTCATGGGTGACAACATGATCTGTCCGGATATGGTGGAGGGGGCTAAATTTTTGGAAGACTTAGGATGTGATTATGTCATCCACCATATCGGCTACGATGAGCGCAGAGGCATTGCTGCGGCAGGTCATCGAATGCCTAGTCCGCTTGATCAACTTCGAGAGGTAGTCGCTGCGGTCAATATTCCGGTACAGGCTGTAGGGGGACTTTCCCTCGAACAAGCAATCCAATGCCCACTATACGGCGCTCCGTTGGTCGTCTTGGGCGCTCCGCTGACCATTGATGCAGATTCTTTCAAAACTGCAGATGGAGACCTTGAATCTTCTCTTCGAATGATTTGCCAAGCCATTCATGCCCAAACCACTGTTTTCCCCTCTAAATCTTAAGTCATGTCCAGTACCAAAATACCCGCAGTAGTCAACTATTCCGAGCAAAAGCATTCGGTAGAAATCCGTGAAATCCCTGTTCCTGAAATCGGCGAAGATGATATCCTGCTCGAAGTCGAGAATGTAGGCGTTTGCGGAAGCGATCTCCATCAGTGGACTTCTGACCACAGTTGGCCGGTAAACTATCCGGTGGTCTTGGGACATGAGTTTGGAGGAAAAATCGCAGCCTTAGGTTCTCGAGTTTCTGGCTGGAAAGTCGGCGATCGGGTCGTATCGGAGACCGCGGCCGTGATCGATTCACTCAATCCCATGAGCAAAGTCGGACTTTACAACCTTGATCCTACGCGCAAAGGCTTCGGCTACGGAGTCAATGGGGCCATGACCCGATTTGTTCGAGTACCGGCGAGATGTCTGCATCATGTACCGGAGAATTTGTCTTTCGAAGAAGCCTGCCTGACCGAGCCTTGCTGTGTGGCTTTCAATTCTTTGGTAGGGAATTCCCACATCAAACCCGGCGATCGGGTCGTCGTCATCGGACCTGGAACCATCGGGATTCTTTGTGCGGCGGTAGCCAGACTTTGTGGCGCTGAGGTGGCGGTATTGGGTTTGGAAGCGGACCGTGGCAGACTGGAAATTGCTAAAAATGCTTACGGTTGCGATCCCTTGATTGGAGAAGATGCTGCCGAAGCCTGGGCCAAAAAGCGGGATGGATTGGGTGCCGATGTCGTGGTGGATGCAGCTGGACATAGCATCACCCTCAAGACAGCCATGAAGTTGGTGCGGCCCAATGGGCAAATCACCAAAGTAGGATGGGGGCCACAACCGTTGAATTTTTCCATCGACCCGATCGTGCAAAAAAATGTGCGTTTGCAAGGAAGCTTCAGCCACAACTGGCCCATTTGGGAGCGGGTGATTGCCTTGTTAGCAAGCGGAGCATTGAATGTGAAGCCGATTATCGGTGGGGTATGGTCAATTTCAGAATGGCATACCGCTTTTGAAAAAATGCATACCGGACAAATTGTAAAAGCTGTTTTAAAACCGATCTAAAATGCGACTCAAAGACAAAGTCATTATCGTCACCGGAAGTACTACAGGTATCGGGAAAGCCATTGCCAAGCGATGTGTGGCTGAAGGTGCCAAAGTGGTTCTTCACGGGTTAGAGCAGGATCTAGGCGAAGAGGTATTGGCAGAAATCGGCTCCGACCATGCTGTATTTCATCAGGAAGACATTACAACTGACACTTGCCCAACCAATCTGGTCAATCTTGCAGTCAGCAGGTTTGGAAAGCTCGACGCAGTTGTCAACAATGCCGCGCTGGTCATTGCCTCAGATATTCACACTACCGATCGGGCTTTTTTCCAAAAAGTGTTGGATATCAATACCATTTCTCCTTTTCTTCTTATTCAAAAGGCATTGCCCGAACTGATCAAAACCCGTGGAAGCGTACTCAATATCGGTTCGATCAACGCCTGGAGCGGAGAACCCAACCTGCTTGCCTATTCGGTTTCCAAAGGAGCCATTATGACCCTGACCGGCAATCTTGGGGATTCCCTGATGCGGGAATATGGAATTCGTGTCAATCAAATCAACCCGGGTTGGGTACTTACCGAACGGGAGACCGAGCGAAAAAAGCTGCACGGCCTGTCAGAGACTTGGTATGAGGAGTTGCCGGCTATCATTGCGCCATCCGGGAGGATTCTTTCTCCGGAAGAAATCGCCGCCGCGAGTATTTTCTGGCTTTCTGACGAAAGCGGACCCGTATCGGGACAGGTGCTTACTTTGGAGCAGCATCCGATGATCGGAAGAAACCTACCTAAAGACAACAAGACCTTTAAATAATTACCAATGCCCAAATTAGCCGCCTTTCCCAAGGCCTTTATGCAGCAACTCTGCAAGGATGGGAGTATGAAAATCGCCGATTGGGTGAAGTTGGCAGCCCCTCTTCAGCTAGATGGACTGGAGTGGTATGCTGGATTTTTGGAAATGGCCGATGAAAAAAACTGGCCTAAATTCCGCCGAATGGTCGAAAACGAGGGCATGGTCATCCCCATGATGTGTTGCTCGCCGGATTTTACCCATCGGGACAAGGCTTTCCGGGAAAAGGAAATCCAAAAGCAAAAGCGCTGGATCGAGATGACGGATGCTTTGGGAGGAAAATACTGCCGGGTCCTTTCCGGTCAGTTTCGCCCCGAACTCTCGGTGGAGGAGGGAATCCAACTCGCCAAAGATTGCATTGAAGCCTGCCTTCCTTATGCAAAAAGCCTGGGAATTACCCTAATCATCGAGAATCACTACAAGGACGATTTCTGGGAATATCCGGAGTTTGCCCAGAAGCGAGCGATCTTCACCAAGCTGGTCAACTCCATCCATCATCCCAACTTTGGGGTGAATTACGATCCGAGCAATACGTTTTTAGCTGGGGAAGACCCGTTGGATTTGTTGTATGATGTATCCGAGCGGGTGGTGACTATGCATGCGAGCGACCGCTTTTTGAAATACGGGACGATTGAAGACCTGAGAAAAGAAGAAGGAGGGGCCGTAGGATACGCCAAAAGATTAAGTCATGGCGAAATCGGTAAAGGCATGAATGATTATGATGCGATCTTCACCGAACTCAAGCGCGTCGGTTTTGATAACTGGATCAGCATCGAAGACGGCGTGGACGGCATGGATCAGCTGGAGCGCAGCGTGGCGTTTTTGAAGAAGAAGATTGGGCAATACTGGCATAAATGATTTACGAGTTACGAATGACGATTTACGAGATCTAAACTAGAGTTTACCCTCTTTCTAGATATTGGAGTTTTTCTAATCTTACAATTTTTCAATCCAACCTACATGAAAAGTATTCAAATGAAATCTATCCCGAGCCAGTGCTTTTTGGGCGAAGGCCCGCTGTGGATTGCGCGGCTCGGCTGTTTCTTCTGGGTGGATATCGAAAAGGGAAACCTGCATCGCTATCATTTAGCAACCGAACAACTCGAAATCCGGCATTTCCCACATCGATTGGCCGTGGTCTTGGAAGGACAAATTGGAAAGCTTATTCTGGGTTTGGATCGGAAGCTGGTGCGTTACGATTGGGAAACTGAGGAGATTGAAGAGCTATGTGAAGTTGAATCAGATCTGATTTTGAATCGCTTCAATGATGGAAAGGTTGATCCCAAAGGCCGAATTTGGATTGGAACGCTAAGTACGCTTTTCACAGAAGGTGCTGGTTCGCTGTACCGAATCGGGCCCGATTTACAGCCAAAAGTGCAGCTGACAAACCTTACCATTTCCAACGGAATGGCCTGGACTGCCGATCGGCAGACTTTTTACTTTATCGACACCCCAACCAAGAAAATCCAGGAATTTGCCTTTGATCCGAAAACTGGAGCCATTGAATTTCGACGAATAGCAGTCGAGATTCCGGAGGGATTGGGCTTTCCGGACGGGATGTGCATCGATCGGGAAGGGATGCTTTGGGTGGCGCATTATGCGGGTTCGGGCGTGTATTGTTGGGATCCGAGCACGGGCCAACTTTTAGACAAGATCGAACTGCCCGTACCTCATGTCACTTCCTGTTGCTTTGGTGGGGAAAATCTGGACCTGATGCTGATTACCACGGCACAGGAAAATCTGCCAGCGGATGATTTGAAAAAGTTTCCGCAGAGCGGAGATGTGTTTTTGGTAAAATTGGAGGTCGGGGGATTGGAGTCCTTTCAGGCAGCTTTTTAATTTCCCGCTGATCAGCGCAGAAAAAGTCGGAGATGAGCGCGGATTTGTCCACCTATATTTCTCACAGATTTTCACTGATCTTTTTCACAGATTCCCACAGATTTTAAAATCAAGAAAAAAGATCTGTGTTGATCTGTGATTTTAATCCGTGTGAATCTGTGGGAAATAAAAAAGGCCAATCTCTCGATCAGCCTTCCTTTGTTCTACAACATCGGCCTAAACTGCCGCAGGAACCCCACGAATGCAGGTTTAGAGAAAACAATGTAATTTCAAAGTGATTTTTAGGCTATAAATCTTTTGCCAATTTGTCCAGTTCTTCTTTGGAAATGGATTCCCGATCAGTTTTTGAATAAATCGTGATTAGAAAGACTTCTTGGTTGACCACTTTCACCAAGGTGATCACTCTTGCTCCTCCTGATTTCCCTTTTCCAGTGGACGTGATAGCAAGACGGATTTTGAAGAGATTGTTTCCAAGTGGTGTTCCTTGGCTTGGGTTAATTTCCAAGGAATCAATCAATTTGAGTAAGTCAGATTTGAGAGAAGAATGCTTCTTGGCTAGTTGCTTGAAGTTTTTCTGAAAAGTATCTGATAAAAGTATTTTAAAGTTCATCCAAAAATGCTCTTGCCTCTTTTAGTTTAATTTTTCCCTTCTGATGTTCTTTCACTTCTTTCAATCCTGATTCGATGCTTTGAAGGATTTCTTCTTTGGTAGGCTCTTCAAAATCCTCTTGGACTTTGATTTTGATAAAATCAAGACTCCTAATGAAGTTGAGAAATGCTGAAGCCTTGTCTTTATCTATTTCTAGTGTGATTTTCATGCAGTTAATTTAAGCCATTTTTATGAATTCCGCCTTTTTTAATGAACGGTCAAACAGGCTTGTTAGTAAATGTTTCCTGCTGATCAGCGCAGAAAAAGTTGGAGATGATCGCTGATTTTTCCCACAGATCACCACAGATAAAAATCACAGATTCCCACTGATTTTAATTCAGTCTCTGTGTAAATCTGTGGGAAATAGACTTTTCGATAATCTGCGCCGATCAGCGAAAAGAATCCGCGAAAATCTGCGGGGAAATCAAAAAAAGGCCAATCTCTCGATCAGCCTTCCTTTGTTCTACAACATCGGCCTAAACTGCCTTAGGAATCGCACGTCATTTTCGGTAAACAAGCGCAGGTCTCGGATCTGATACTTCAGCATCGCGATTCGCTCGATACCCATCCCGAAGGCAAAGCCAGTATATTTTTTCGAGTCAATCCCGCAGTTTTCCAGCACATTCGGATCGACCATTCCCGATCCACCGATCTCTACCCAACCGCTGTGCTTACACACGTTGCAGCCTTTACCACCGCAGATTAGGCAGGAAATATCGATCTCCGCGCTTGGTTCGGTGAAGGGGAAGAAAGAAGGTCGGAACCGCACTTTGGTCTCCTTGCCAAACATCTCCTTGGCAAAATGGTACAGCGTATTTTTCAAATCTGCGAAACCCACATTTTCATCCACATAGAGTCCCTCTACCTGATGGAAGATGCAGTGCGCACGGGCAGATATCGCTTCGTTTCGGTAAACCCGACCCGGAGAAAGGGTTCGGATGGGTGGTTTTTGATTTTCCATCACGCGCACCTGCACCGAAGAAGTATGGGTTCTTAGTGCGATATCAGGATTCTTCTCGATGAAAAAGGTATCCTGCATTTCGCGAGCAGGGTGGTTTTCTGGGAAATTCAGCGCGGTGAAGTTGTGCCAATCGTCCTCGATCTCCGGACCTTCGGAAAGATTGAACCCGATCCGTTCAAAGATCTCGATGATCCGCTGACGGGTAGCCGTAAGCGGGTGAATGCCTCCCAATGCCACATTGGATGGAGGAAGTGTCAAATCGATGTCTGCCGATTTTGACTTTTTATTCGTGGCATTGACTTTCTCGATCAGTTCCTGGAATTTTTCCTCGGCCAATTGCTTTACGCCATTGACGAGCTGTCCATAGGCGCGTTTTTCCTCATTTGGGATTTGGCCCATCGCGGCAAAAAGCTCACCCACCACACTTTTCTTGGAGATAAACTCCATTCGATAAGCTTCGAGTTGGTCGGGTGTTTGGGCGTCGGCAGCGGCAATGGCAGCTTTGATGGCTTCGATTTTCTCCTGGTACATGAGTTGCGATTTATTCCGGTCACAAAGCTACCATTTTTAGGCTTTTTTGGATAAAAGTCTCCGAGGAACTCATCGCTTCTGATTTTTTTCTTGAAAAATTTTCAATTGGTCTAAATCCAGTTCTCTTTTTCCCCTCGTAAGTGCTTCCAAATTCAACAAACACAATCAAAACCATGAAAAATTTCTTAAAAATGACTTTGGCAGCCTTCGCATTTCTATCTGCACATGCTGCATTTGCACAGATGGAAAAGACTGTAGAAGTCGGTGGCGCACCCATGTATCCTTCCAAAAACATCGTGGAAAATGCAGTCAACTCTGCAGACCACACCACGCTGGTAGCTGCGGTCAAAGCAGCAGGTTTGGTAGAGACGCTTCAGACTTCAGGTCCATTCACGGTGTTTGCGCCTGACAATGCAGCATTTCTAAAGCTTCCAACCGGAACTGTGGAAACCCTACTCAAGCCTGAAAACAAAGGCAAACTTACCGCGGTGCTGACTTACCATGTGGTGGCTGGCAAAATGGGTTCCAAGGACATCGCCGATGCCATCAAAAAGGGAAACGGAAAAGCTGTCCTGACGACCGTACAAGGTGGAAAACTCACCGCTTGGATGCAAGGCAAGAATCTCTACCTCACGGATGAAAACGGAGGAAAATCCAAGGTAACCATCGCTGATGTATTCCAATCCAACGGAGTGATCCACTCTGTGGACACAGTGGTGCTTCCAAAGATGTAAGCAAAACGCTTGTTTTTAAAACCCAAAAGCCGCTTGAAATTGAATTCAAGCTGCTTTTTCTTTTTTTTAACTTAAGCTTTTACCAAGTTCTTCCTCCCATCTGGGAGTAGACTCTGCTCGGTAGCTCTGAAGTTCAAGTTAGAGCTGGGTGGATGCCGATAGCTATCTGCATGCAATTCCACCCTTCTATTCTTTCCAATTTACAATTGGCTATATTTCAACTATTCTATTGAATCATCAGCAAATTACAAATTTGTGTTTATAGGAAGGCGTAATTACAAATTACACCTAGACAACGCCATTTTAAAATTCAACCTTCAACTACACTCAGCAGGGGGTTAGGTTATTGATTAAAAACTTCTTTTAAGAAGAAAACTATTTTTTGAATTTCAAATAACCCCAAAAAAATTTTGAGATAAAATAGCCCAAATCTCTCGACTTGGGTCTTTTTTCTGATTTCTGATTTCCGCCTTTACTTTTTGCTTTCCGCCACCGTCTAGGTGTAGTCAAATCAACCTTGTGATTGGGCGGGATTTGCAATTCCACCCTCATATCTTTACCAATTTGCAATTGACTAAGTTTATTCAACTCCTGTATCATAAGCAAATTACAAATTTGTTTGAATAGAAAGGTGTAGTTACAATCTCACTTAGTCCTAACCATAATTCTACTACACCCCGAGAGGATCTCACTTTTTTGCTACCTCAAAAAAGTGAGATTACGATTTATTTTGTTGGAACAGTTCAAGGATTCTAGCTACTACACTTTTTCTTTCTTCTTCTTTGGTATAGAAAAAACCTATCCTGTTTCCTTCAATATCATTAATTAGTGATAGCAAATCTCCATTGTTTTTTACACAAAGTATTATTTCTTCTATATATCTTGTGTATTCATTTTCTAGATCCTTACCACTCACTCCTATAGGGTTCCAATCCTTTAAAATATCATTTATTTTGCTTGTGACATTCATTAGTAATTAGTTAAATAGGTTATTATTTTCCCAAAATTAGATGTGCCAACATTCGAATCAATTACGATACCTATAGTCCTTCCTTCATAAGGGTAAAGAATTCGTAACTGGTAACCTCCATTGTATGGTAACCGAATTGCAGTACCTTGATTTAAAATACTTTTTATTAAGCTGGGAGTAAATCCTTTACTTATTCCATAACTAATTGCTCCATGATTTGTAAATCCTAAAAATGTTGTTGAAACTCCATTTGTACTCCAATATTTATTGCCAATTAAAAGATAAATGTCATTATATGCTGTATATCTTGGTAATGAATTCAGGATGGAACTCCTTAATTCATTTGAAACATTTGAGGATAAGGCTAAAAATAAAATTTGCCTAGGTTTTCTGGACTAAATAAGGCCATCATGAAATTTCCCTTCACTTGATAATAAATATTGTTTACCAATGAGTTTATTTCCATTACCTCATAATAGGTTATTCCTTGAATTGATAATAGTTGTTCAACCAAATTAACAAATTCGGACTGTCCATGAGTTCTTAAATATTCTAATTGAAGTCTTCTTTTTTCCTCTGGGTCTAAGAACTCAGGGTTAGGAATTGAAGGTGGGTTATATTCCGTATTCGTTGAGTAACTACTGCCTCCTGAGGAATAGTAGGATGAATAATCATAATATGTGGTTGTTGTTCCTCCATAACTAGTGTTTGATGAAGGGAAACATCTAGTCACGTCTCCATATACAGGGCAAATACACCCCCCTTCACTTATAGTAGGACCTCCAATGTATCTATATTCAACAACCTCTCTGGTAGTAATACATTCGTCTCTTAAGTTATAAGAATTAATAAATGTTTTTCTGGTATCAATAGGCTGATTTGAATGAATAGAATATCTATAGGTGTTTATTCCTTTACTTCCATCAAATTCAAATCCTACAAAATGATGTTCATCAAAGGTCCAAATTTCTAGAGATCCAATCCATGATTCATCAATTCCAAGATAATAAATCTCAGTAAATTTTTTTATCATTTCATTACTTCTAGGATAGTATCTTGCTATTAAGGGATCAAATCTATTTTCAACTGGATGTTTTATAAACATTATGTTTTGGATCACTAAACTATCTACATCTGTGTTTGGAAAATTATCTAAAAGACTTTTTGGGAAATATTTTATTACGTTAGCTAGATTTACTTCAAAAACTTCCCTTCCATCCGGAAAGTAATAATGATGAAACTTGTCCCAGTCGGGTTCTTTTTCAAAAAATGGTAAAATCAATTCTTGGGATTCTGTGCGGAAGTTAGACCCTCGCTCTGGAAGTCGCAGTTTGGTTTTGTTTTCTTCAAACCATGCTTTGACCTTGGCTACCTGGGTAGTTTCATCAACTTCGATTTTCGGTGCTTCAGGCTCATCCACACAGGAGGTCAGCAGGAGATTCATCATGATCAGGAGGGTCAGAAAACCTAAAAATCCGGATCTGCCTAATTTTTTGTACTTGGGGAGGCAAAAGTGTTTTTCATAAAAGAATGTTAGGTTAATTATTAAAATCTTCAGAAAAAGTAAAAACTACTTCTCTAAATCACAAGTAAGAACTAAAAAAAAGCCCAAATCTTTCGACTTGGGCTTTTCAGCTTTCTGACTTTTTTACCATGTCCTTCCTCCTCCTCCAGGAGGTCTTCCCATCATCCAAGGCTGCTGTGGTTCGGCGGCGGGCTGCTTGAAGTTGCCGATGATATAGGTAAAGGTGATCATGCCATAGCGGGTCAGCACGTTGGTAAAGACGTCGGTCACTGCCACATCGGAGATGGTTCGGCTGATACTGTTGTTTTGGTTGAGTAGGTTATTAATTAATATGGATATACGGAACTTTGCCATTAGCATACTTCGAAGTTCAAATGGACTAGTAAATGCCAACTCTAGGACTTCTTCGGTCTTCCGTCTTCGGTCTCCCAGCCCAAAATCAAGGGAATATTCGTCTACTGGCAGAATAGCGTATAATCAGATTAATTAATTCGGATTGGATGAAAGGCAAAGACCTCTACATCACCGATGCAAACGGTGGACAGTCTAAAGTTACCATTGCCGACGTATGGCAGTCAAACGGTGTAATTCACGCTGTGGATACCGTGGTGCTTCCTAAGATGTAATTTGAAAGAATTCTTTCACTACATTTAAAAAACCCGCTTGATTTGATTCAAGCGGGTTTTCCATTTCCAATCTAATTTTTCAGCAGCTCTTTTGGAATATCGAATACCGCAATTCCAGGGTCTTCATCCGTAGTGATTCCGTAGATTTTGCCTAAGGATTCATCGACGGTTAGCCCTCTTATGGATTTATTAAGCATCAATTTGGAAATCACTTCCCCTTTTTTGGACAGGACAAATACAGTTTCGGAATCTCTTCCAGTTTTTTGAATATCCTGTTGACTCCTGCCGCTGTAAAGACTATAAATAAATCTTTCTGAAACAGCTACATCTTTATGTCCATATTTTTGATCCATCGAAAATACAAGAGCAGAATTAGATCCTGAACCAGATATTTGTGCGGGGGGCAGTTCCTTTCGAGGTCCATCAACATTCGTGAAAGTTTTTGTTTGGTAATCAAAGATCTCTATCCGATCTCGGTAAAAACTTGCTTTTACGTAGAATCGCTTTTCCTTATTAGACTTCAGTCTTCCCTTATTGTAAGTCATCAAAAGAAAATTGTCCATCTCTGGCTGCCCCGGAATTTGTTCCCAAGTACCATAGCCGCCTACTTTCTTTCCATCAAAATCATATTCTGTAAGTTTATTTGGTGTGTCTGCCACCAAACACATGAAGGTTTCCTCTTTAGTTAGGTACATCATGTAGGCAAAAAGCATACTTTCAGGCTGACGAAATTCCCTTATAGAAAGCCTTGAAGTATCATACAAATTAAATTGTGCCATTTTTTTACTCATCACTGCGTTGATCCAAAAAGTGGAATCTGATAACCCCGGGTCAAAAATATCCGCATCAGTGAGTTGCCCGGGACCTTCACCAATAACTCCTTTGGAGGCAAAAAGAGTTAGAGACTTTTTCTTGATCAGATGAATGAGTGGTTTGTCAGATGGAATTTTGTAACTCTCCTGAATGATCAAAAACTCCTCTTTTTGATCAATCTTCCAGGGAGAAAGTACTTCGGGAAAGTAAATCTTTTCGCCCACAAGTTCATATTGGGGTTTGCCGTTATTGGGAAAATCAAAAGGATCTATGGAAGTTTTTGAGGTACATTGAACCAATGAAAAAAGTATGAAAAGTAAGATGTATTGGATTTTCATCAGTTCTATTAAATTTTTTAAAATGTAATTAGAAAAAAGGTGTTCACTTCAGAGGAGCAATTCGAAGTTTGAAAAATTGCCTTTCCTGAAATGGTAACATTTGTTAAGGCAGTAATCAGCCAGGGATCAACCCTGGCTGAAGATTTTCTTAGCCCTGACCCAGCACTGTGCAGGTGGTGTCGATTCTGGTTTCGTCTTCAGGCCACGGTGTGCCTAACCGGTCGACGCAGCCTTCTCCTGTTGGACAGCAAATGTGATTTCCTGGCAGAGGTCCTGCCCCCTGAGCATTGGATGCTGTGCTGTTAAACATAAAGGCTACTCCAAGACAAAATAGCCCTCCAACGAGCAATTGCTTAATCCTTCTCATAGTTATGAATTTTTAGTGGTTAATATTTAAGTCAAGTTTAAAATTTCAATCACTAATAATTCCTAAAAATACAGGAATGGTTTTTTTTTTTTTTTGTAAAAGGCGAAATAGTAGTATAAAGAAGAATTAAATTCAAATTCCTATTTGAGTGGAATCTTGACGCTTTGGATGAAGGGCAAAGATTTCTACATCACTGACGAAAACGGAGGCCAGTCCAAAGTGACCATCGCCGACGTATGGCAGTCCAATGGGGTGATCCACTCTGTAGATACGGTGGTACTTCCGAAGATGTAAATCAAAGAGTCCTGAAAAAGCTAAAAAGCCGCTTGAAAATTACTTTCAAGCGGCTTCTCAGCTTTCTGACTTTATATTTCTACTTTTTACCATGTCCTTCTTCCACATATCCTTACCAATTTGTATTTGGTTTTTTTACCATATCAACTTACAAAGTTGTTTAGATATAAAGGTGTATATGCAATCCGCACCTAATCATAAACTTAATTCAATTACACCCAGGGCGGGTGATTCACTCCGTAGATACTTTGGTGCTTCCAAAGATGTGATAAAAATTTCTGATACCGTCAGAAGGCTAAGGAGTTGCCTTTGTTTAAGATTTTTTAACATTTTTTTTTAACCGAATGAAAAATGATTTTCTTCGTTTTCACTAAAAAATAATCTTATGAAAAAATTAGTATTCTGTGCATTGTTATTACTCACTTATTCTTTTATTCCAAATTTTGGAAAAGCACAAGATGGTTCACCCGGTGAGAATGGAGGCAGTAATCAATGGGGAGGACTTTGCTGTCAGTTTATTTCATCTAGTTGTTATCATCCCATAGGCCTAAACTTTCCTGAATCTTATTGGAGAACTATTTATCCTACCTGTTCTTAAAGTTATGATTCGGAAAATTTTTGAAGATTGGAATAGAGGAATTTTGCCAATCGCAATTTCTTTTTTAGTAGGTTGTTCGTCGGGTAAAACTGAGGAAAACATTTATTTCAAAGAATCTGATTTACCAATTGAGGTTTTGCTGAAAGGAGAAAAACTGAAACTGAATAGGCTTCAAAATCCAAGGCAGATTCATGTAAATGAGCAATTTATCGTTGTGTCTCAACCTAATCAGGATTTGATGCTCAACGTATATGACAAAAAAGGGCATCGTCTTATCAATCAACTGGGTAAGAATGGCGTTGGTCCTGGTGAAATATCTTACGTCAGAACAATTGAGAGTTTGGACGACCCATATGACATATGGGTATATGATTCCCAATACAAGTCTTATCACGTATATGATCTCAGAGATACTACTACAGCTATCTCAAAGAAATCCTTCAACAGAAATGAATCTTTTTTCTATATCGGAGAAATGGCTCTTTTGTCGGATAGTTCAGTTTGGGCGATTATGATGGATAAAGAAACACAGTATTTTATCCTTGGATTTGAGAATGATACCCTTGCTTCATTTGGGAATTGGCTTACCTATGATTCCAGAAAAGATATTCCTGCAAGCACTATTTCCAGTATGCATCAGGGAAGAATGGGAGTGAACAGAAAGGGGAGGTACGGAGTACGTGCAGGTTTGTTTAGAGATTACATAGACATCGTTGATTTGTCTGAAGGAAAAGTCACCACATTGTTTGGTCCTTCTAATCATATGACTCCTTATACTGTAGAATACAGTCAGGGATACCCTATGCCTAAAATTGATGAGAAGGAGGCCAAAGCACATTACTATAATGTATTCGCCGGTGAAAAATCGATGTTTTTACTTTACTATGGTGGAGCCATCAATGAGTTGGGTAACTCAGATCGAAAAATGAGAATCTTTGAAATTGACTACTCAGGAAAAATATTGTCAAATTTTGTTTTGGATCAAAACATTCAATCTTTTTCAATTGATGAAAGTGAAAAGAAAATCTATGGAGTGTCCATAGATTCAGAACCAAATATTATCACATTTAACTATTAACTATGAAATAGTGGATTATTGCATTCTTGTTTTTGTCTGGCCTGTTTGAAAGTGACAGCTTAACCGCTCAAGTGGTAAGTGATGCGGGGAAGTGTTGCCAGTTTTATGAATTCAGCTGTTATCATCCTATTGGATTGAATTTTGCGGATTCAATTTGGATAAATGGAACTGTATGTTTGCCGATTATAAATCCGATTGGTGGATAAAACCGGGATATGGATTAGAATTCCTATTCCTAGGTTAAAATGCACCAAAATCAATCGCTTTGCTACATTCAACTCATTCAACATACCGATGCTATGGCTCATTAGTCAAATAGTTGATTTTCTTGCATTTTGAACTCTCACTTCGAATCCTTATGCAAAATCCGGGGTAAATTCATAAAAGATTAGATTAGTTTTTATGATTACAAAAAAGCCGCTTGAAAATTACTTTCAAGCGGCTTTTCAGCTTTCTGACTTCAGCTTTTTACCTTTTTTACCATGTCCTTCCTCCTCCTCCTGGAGGTCTTCCCATCATCCAAGGCTGCTGTGGTTCGGCTGCAGGCTGCTTGAAGTTACCGATGATGTAGGTAAAGGTGATCATGCCATAGCGGGTCAGCACGTTGGTAAAGACGTCGGTCACTGCCACATCGGAGATGGTTCGGCTGATGCTGTTGTTTTGGTTGAGTAGGTCAAACACGACTGCTTTGATTTCTGCCTTGTTGTTTTTGGCAAATCGGAAACCGCCTTCAATGTTCCAAAGCCAGAAGTTCTGGTTAAATCCTTCGGATAGTCCTGTGTAGAGCGAGTGCGCCACGTTGTTGCCCATGAAGAACTTTCCATTCTGTGAAGAGAAATACAGGCGGATGTTGGACTCCTGCTGGTAGAAGTTATTGTCCAGATTCTGTTGCAGGGAAGAATTCACGATGTTGTATGAACCGGTGGTGTTGATGGAGAAGTCCACATTTTGGCTGATGTTGGAGCTGAAGGTCAGCCCTTGGCTCAAGGTCAGGTTATCGTTGAGGTTAGCTACTCCATTGATCAAACCCGGGATTCGGTTGAAGCTCACCCGTGAGTTGGTGTTAAACTGGGTTTTCATTTTCTTGATCGGCGCACCATAGGTCATGAAGAAACTGGCTCTGAAGTTCCCGTCCAAATTTACCGGCTGTGTGATCTGTCCACCCGGTCTGAGTAGAATCTCATTGTTGATCAAGGTATCTTGAGTAGTCAGGAAGGTGCTGCTACCGATGTAATTTTGAGTAGCACTATAGTTCAAAAACATAAAGAGTGTTCTTGATTTCTCCAGATTCACCTTGCTGATGTTTGCAAAGATGTTGTGGTTAAAGCTCTGTCCAAGCGAAGGATTACCCACACGGAGATTGAGCGGATTTTGGTTGTTAACCACATTTTGAAGTTCTGTCACAGATGGCTCATTGGTATTGGTGCCGTAGCGCATTCTCCAGCTGAAGCCCGTTTCTCGGTTTCGATAGTTCAAGTTGGCGCTTGGTAGAATGTTATTGAAGCTTCTTTTGAATACGCCCACTTCAGGGAAAAAGGCCTGATTGTCCAATCGGGCATTTTGATAGTCCAAGTTCACATTGACACTCCAAGCCTGATTGTTGTAGGCATATCCTGATCGTAGACGTTGGGTCAGGAACACGTTGTCAAATTCGTTTGACAAGGCAGTATCCAGCTCAAATCGGTTTTCCGGATTCAAAACTCTGGTCTTTTGATCTGCGCGGGTTTTATTATTTCCTACCTGATAGCCAAAGGTTGCCAAGGCTTTTTCTGTGATAGGTTCGGTCCAAGTGGTGTTGATTCGGTAGTTGAACCCATTGTTCAAGGCATCCGTTTCTTGCTCGGTGGTGTCGATCAAATTTCTGCGGTAGTCTCTGTTCGCTGCCAATAGGTCGGAGAACTGATCTCTCTTATTCCAAGCCGTGAAGATTTCGGAAGAAAGGGTTCTGCCCTTTTTGTCGAATTTGTATCGATAAGTCAGGTTATTGGAGATGTTGAATGCAATGGTCTCTGCATTTGAAATGGAGCGAAGGGCTGAAAGTGAGTCTCCTGCGCTAGTTCTTGTCAATGCATCCCGATCACTAAAGGTGTTATTGTTTTGGAAGGAAATGTTAGGGGTCAAGATGATCGTGTTTTTCGGATTGAGATCCGCTTCGATTCGCGCATTTGCCCGGTGGTTATTATTCTCTACCGTATTGATCAGATTTTCCTGATAAAACTGACGCAGACTTTCATTCACTACCGTTTCTCGATTAGTGATTTGGCGTAGGGAGTTGGTGGTATTGTTGAAGAAGTAGCTTCCTGTGAAGTTCACTTTTTTGCCCCACTTGTCGGAGTAGTTTAATCCAAGTGCATTGGTGCTGGTGATACCGCCTTGGTTCCCCACGAAGAAGTTGTTATTTCCTCCTCCGCCCCATTGGCCACCGCCTCCTCCTGGACGTCCGCCGCCTCCGCCGCCCATCATACCGCCACGCATGCCACCACCTCCCGCGGAGGAATTGGCTGTGACACCTGCAAGGTCTTGGCTGGAGAAGTTTTGCTGGTTGACGTTATTGAACAAACCTAAAATAGAGAATCGCTGATCACCCTTGAACATGTTGATACTTCCTCCTGCTGCATAGCGATCATCTGTACCATAGCCGCCATAGGCACGGCCAAAGGAACCATTCTTTTTGTCAGAGCGGAGGATAATGTTGATCGTTTTGGTGTAGTTACCGTCGTCAAAACCTGTCAATCTACTTTGATCGGATCGCTGATCGAGCACTTCTACCCTGTCAATAGCGTCAGCGGGAAGGTTTCTGAGGGCAATATTTGGGTCATTCCCAAAAAACTCACGCCCATCAACGAGGATTCGCTGCACGTTTTCTCCTTGTGCCTGTATTTGACCACCTTGCATGGTGATACCCGGCATCTTTCGGATCAGATCTTCTGCTTGGGCGTTAGTTTGGGTTTTAAATGCATTGGCATTGAAAGAGGTAGTATCGCCTCGTTGCTCACCGACCACGTTTACCCCTTCGATGACGACTTCACCCAAGACTTTGGTGTCTTCCAAAAGGATCAACTCGCCGAGTTCCATTGGCTCCCGCATGCTGTGGATCTTGGAAATGGTCTTATACCCCAGGAAAGTGATTTCCAATTTAACTTGAGGAATAAAAGGCCGGGCGATTTCGAAAGTCCCGTCAGCTCCAGTCACGGTACCTCTTAAAAGTGAATCCGTAACGGTTTTCACCAAGACGTTGGCTCCGATCATTGGAGTTTTGGTGACGCCGTCCATTACCTTCCCGGTAAACTTCCTTTCTTCCTGTGGAGGACCGGAAGGGCGTTGGCCAAAAGCTGAAATACTCAGCAAAAGGCTAAAAATCAGGATACTAATTGAATAAATTTTTTTCATAATGAGACAAAGTTCACCTTCTTTGACTGATCATGAAAGAAAAAGGTTTAAGTGCCTTTTGATGAAAAATTAGAGTGGGAAATCGGCAGGATAAGTGGTCTATTTTCCTTTTGGGAGTTAAAAAAAGCTAAATCTTTTCCATGATCACCGGATAGGAAATCGAAAAGTGGCTTTCATCGTAGACTGCCTTGCCTTCTTTGATCAAAAGCACCTGTGGAGACTCATGAGGTACCTTAAAAATTTCTTCAATTTGATCAGAGATCGAACGGTAGGAGATAAGGTCTAGGAAAAAGGGAGTTACCTTTTCGGAGTCCTCCGCCTTCCAATTGCGAAGTAAGCGGTCAAGGGACATACTGCTGATGGAGCATCTTGAGCTGTGTTTGAAAATCAAAACGGGTTTGGAGTGACTCAAGGCCTTGATTTCTTCGAGCTGTGTAGAGGTGGTGAGTTTATTCCAGTTCATAGACACTTTTCCTTACTTTTGAGGGCCACAGATTGGGATTGAAAATAGCTTCCTTCTGGCCAATTCAATTATGAAATTCAGACAAAACTTACCTAAAAATAGTTTCAATTTTCTAGCTCTTTGTGCAGGCTTGACCTCCTTTTTTTCTTCCTGCAAAAGCCTGGATCCTGCTGCTTCCCTTCCTTTGCCTCAGGTACCCGCTGCTTCTTCGTATGTGAATGTGCCGGTAGAAATCCCTTCGGCCACCTTGACCAACCTTGTCAATCAGGTAGTGCCTCCGACCCTTTTCAATGAAAAGGGAATGGACTTGGGTAATGGAATTGTAGGGGATCTTGGATTTGTGAGAAATGGAATGATTCAGCTCACGCCGCTCGACAGTCAGCGGCTACAGGTAACTCTTCCCATCAGAATCCGTGGGGAAGTCGGCCTCAAACCCGGTGGACTACGCAACTTATTCCAGTCAAAAATCCCCCTCGATCAGACCCTATCTCCTGTTGTGGTGATCAATCCCCAGCTTAATCCCAACTGGACTCTAGGCATCAGCGAGTTTGAATTGATGGATCTAGGGGGTAAAATAGGACTTTCAGCCTTGGGCATGGAGATTGACCTGAGCTCGATGGTGAGGAATGAAATCCGTGAATTTGCCAGACAAAATCTCACCTCCAAACCCGATCTGATCAACCTCAAACCTGTGGTCGAATCTGTTTGGAATCAAGTTGGGCGGCCGGTGACTGTGGATTTGGAAGGGAAAAAAATGGCTTTTTCCATCCGTCCGGATTCTGTCAAAATCAGGGAGTATCTCGTTCCTTCCAAAGGGTTTCACTTCGACCTAGGCATGTCCGGCAAAGTGCAGACCCATCCTGCATCGGCAGCTCCTTCACGACCTTTGCCGTTACCGAAAATCACCCCCAACCTAGATCCATCCAACCGACTGGAGATCAATATTCCACTTCATCTGACCTATGGGGAATTGGACCAGATGATTCAGCAAGCAGTTGCTGGACAAGTCATTCGGATCAATAAAAAGTACCTGTTTCAGCCTTCCAATTTCAGAAGTAGCGCATATGGGGATCGTTTGGGGATCTTGATGGACTTTAGGGCGACCGCCGAAAATGGTGAGCAGATTGAGGGGGAGTTTTTTTTGGTAGGAAAACCTGTTTTTGATCCGAGTTCAAGTGTTCTTGCTTTCGAAAAAGTTGACTTTGCCCTCAGCTCAGACAGCAACAAAGCCAAACTCGGTGCTCAACTCAAGCGAGGCAAAATCAGCAATCAGCTCAATCAAAAATTAAGGTTTTCGCTACAAGAAGTGCTTCAGGGGAGTTTGGATGGGGTTAAGGAAAGGCTTGCCTTGCAAACCCCCTATGGAAATCTCCAACTTGATAATTTGAATGTGTCTCCTGATGGATTTTATCCCACAGCGACAGGGATGGACATTCGGATCAAAGCTACAGGCCAGGTCAATATCCTGTGGAAGTGATTAGGAAAGAAGACTCTGAAAAGTGGTAATGCCTTTGGATTGGGCCTTTGCCAACAGCTTCAAAAAAAGTTGTGCAGTCAAAAAAGCATCTCCTGCTGCGGTATGTCTATCATCGGGACTGAGTTGGTAGCGCCTGCAAAGCGCATCAAGGCTGTAATCGTCATGTTTAACGTTGCTCATGTCCTGCATTGGCCCTTGTTCCAGCCGGATAGCCAAATGGTAGGTGTCGATCACGGGATTTTTGAGTTGGGTGATCCCGAAGGGCTTCAAAAGGGTTTTCAAAATCTCCAGATCAAATCCGATATGATGTCCCACAATGATGCTGTTGTCGATGTAGTCTAGAAAATTCTTGGCAAAATCCTCTTTCGACAGGGTGTTTGGGACAGTTACCAATCCATGGATGGCAGCAGTTTTTTTACCTGAATCGGTTGCTATTGGATACCATTCCACCGCCTGATTCACCAGGATTTTGGCCTGGGAGATCTTCACCCCTCCAAAAGACAGGATGGAATCTTTTGCCGGATCCAAACCGCTGGTCTCCGTGTCCAACACGGTGAAATTCAGCTGATCTACTTTTCGGATTCCCGGGATGCGATCGGTAGTTGCCTCAAGGTAGGTTTGAACAAATGATGTTTTTGGTGTCGCTGCCTTCCAAAATTTCCACCAAGTCATCGTCTGAAGTAGTCAAGTTGAAATCGGATGTGGATCATTTCCTGTAGCTCTGCGATAGGTGTAAAGGTGTTTTTGAGCAGTTGCCGCTGGATTTTTCCAAGCGATTTTGGATCTAGGTATCGGCCGTTGTTTGCGTTGGAGATCCCCTCCAAAGCCCTCATTCGCATCAGGATTTCGTAGGCTTTTCCCGCCTGTTGAAAAAGCTCGGTATAGGCAGGCTCAATCTCTCCGAGCTTTTCAAAGCGCTTGAAGGTATTGTTGATTCCGACTACTTCATGACTCAGAATCAGTAGTCTGGCCAAATCAGTCAAAGGAAGCATTGCTCGCCCTTTGAGGTCAAAGCGATCCTTGTGCTCTCCGGACTTTTCCACGATAAAGTCTTTGAAGAAACCCAATGGAGGCGGATTTTGCATGGCATTCTGGCCCATGAAGCTGAGAAAGGCCTTCTTTTTTCGGATTTCTTCATAGATGTGAAGCGTCAGTTCCTCGGCAAGTGAGGGGTTTCCTTTGACTGGTCGGAAATCAAAAAAGATGGAGGATTTTAGTAAGGCTTCCGGTGTAGGCCGCATGATCCAGTCGCTAAAATTATTTTTCCAGACCGAAAGTGGCTGAACCCATTCCGGGTTATTGGCCATCATTTTGGCTGGACAGGCATCAAATCCACAGGCGAGCAACACTTCGATCACCTGCTCTCCAAGCTGTAGAAAATACTCTTTGGCTGTCTCGGATTTTACTTCGGGCACATCTTGGTAAAGAATGGCATTGTCAAGGTCAGTTCGTAAAAGCTGTTCTTCTCGTCCTTCGCTGCCAAGAGAAAGGAAGCAGAAGGGAACCTCATCCATATCCGGAAAGGCTGAAGCCAGGTTTTTCCTACCGATCTCCAAGGCCTGACTGATGATCACATCGTTGATCTCAGTCATCACAGATGCCACAAAGTCCATGGCAACTTCATTTTCCAAGTAATAACGAAGCATTTGCTCGGCCCTGTCTCTGATTTTCCTCATTTCGGCCACCTCCTGCGTATTCATCAATGCATGGATCAATACCGCCGGGCTGTTGCCCATGGAAAGGAAAATGTCGTGATCGGAAATTAATCCACAGATGGGACTTTGGGAAGTTCCGTCCTCCGTGAGCACTAGATGATGCAGCCGATGACGGATCATTGCCAGATAGAGGGTGGAAAAGTTGTCTGATTTTCTGCAAGTAACTACCGGCGAGGTCATTACTTGAGCAACCGGTTCGATTGGCGCAATGCCTGCTGCCAAAACGCGGTTGCGAAGGTCTTTGTCCGTAAGAATTCCCACCGGAAATCCGGATTCACCAGAGATGATGATACTGCTTACTTGTGCATTCGCCATCAATTTTGCAGCAGCTTGAATCGGAGTTTCCGGTGTACAGGTCAAGACTTTTTCAGAAACCTTGACCTCCGACTGATCAGAAAAGATCAGAAGAGAATTGTCTCCGCTTGGTTTTTTGAATTCGCTTCGGGCTTTTTGACCTTGGGAGAGGTCTTGTCTGACGACCACTTGCCCCGCAGCAAATCCTGCTGCAAAAAACAAGGCTACCTGACTGTTTTTCTCCAGGACTTTTTCAAAAACTGCTACAGGAATCGCATAGACTAAGCTGTTTTCGATAATTTTGGAGGTAAGCAAATAGGGCCTTTTCCCCAATAGGGCCAAGACACCAAAGACATCGCCTTCGTCGCAGATTTCTCGGATCTCTTCGCCATTTGAGGTCTTTTCCACCAAATGAATGGTTCCCTCTTTCAGGACAAAAAAGTTAGGCCGAGCCGGTTCTCCTTGAGGAAAAAGTATTTCACCTTTTTCCAAATACTGAATCTCTACCTGTTGCGCTACGTTGACCAGATCCTCTTTTTCCAGAAAAGAAAAAGGGGGAAACCTGTACAGAAATTCGGCAACCCGGTTGACAATGACATTCATGGTAGATGCAAGAGGCTAGTAGCAAGAAGCAAGACGTAAGACATAAGAAGTAAGACAAAAGACATTAATTAAATGCAAGATTAAAGTGTCATGTCCATTTTTTACTCAGCACTTTTGTCTTTTTCATTCAATCTTTTTGAGCAAAACAGAAATTTGTTGTTTGAGCTTTTCCAAAGTTCGAAACTTTGGAAAAGCTTTAGTCTGCAGTGCTTTCAAGGCCTAGCGTCTTTGTGTCTTGCGTCTAACATCTTGGATCTAACATCTATCTTTATTTTCTTCCTTCAATGATTTTCTCCACCACCTCAGGGTCAAGTAGTGTAGAGGTATCACCCATACTGTCGGTGCTGCCCTCGGCTACTTTTCTCAGGATACGACGCATGATTTTACCTGAGCGGGTTTTTGGAAGTCCGGGAACGATCTGAATTTTATCCGGCTTGGCGATCGGACCGATGATCTTGGATACCATATCCTTGATCTCGTTAATCAGGTTTTCCTCGGTTCGGTTAGTCATGTCGCAGATTACAAAGGCGTAGATGCCTTGACCTTTGACCTCATGCGGATAGCCTACCACCGCGGACTCGATGACTTTTGGGTGTTCGTTGATCGCGTTTTCCACTTCAGCAGTGCCCATTCGGTGACCTGAAACATTGATCACATCATCTACTCGGCCGAGAATTCGGTAGTAGCCATCGTGGTCACGCTTCACTCCGTCACCGGTAAAGTACATGTTTTTATACGTAGAAAAGTACGTCTGCTTGCAGCGATCGTGATCTCCGTAGGTGGTTCGGATCATGGATGGCCAAGGGAATTTGATGCAAAGATTACCTTCGACAGAATTTCCAGTGAGTTCATTTCCCTCTGTATCTACAATGCAAAGCTGGATTCCAGGCAAAGGTAAAGTAGCATAGGCAGGCTTGGTCGGGGTAATTCCTGCAAGAGGAGAGACCAAGATGCCTCCCGTTTCCGTTTGCCACCACGTATCCACAATTGGGCAGTGACCTTTTCCGATATGAGTATGGTACCAGTGCCAAGCTTCCTCGTTGATCGGTTCGCCGACAGATCCCAGGACTTTTAAAGAGCTCAAGTCGTAGCCTTCGATCGGTTCTGTACCAAAGGCCTGAAGTGCTCGGATAGCCGTAGGGGCTGTGTAGAACACGTTGACCTTGTGCTTTTCGATCACCTGCCAGAATCGGCTTGGATTGGGGTAGGTTGGCACACCTTCAAACATCAGCGTGGTAGCGCCTGCCAAGAGCGGGCCATAGACAATATAGGAGTGGCCGGTGATCCAGCCGATATCCGCTGTACACCAATATACATCTCCCGGTGAGTACTGAAAGACGTTTTCGAAGGAATACTTTGTGTATACCATGTATCCTCCAGTAGTGTGGACGACACCTTTTGGCTTGCCGGTTGACCCGGAGGTATAGAGGATAAAAAGCATGTCCTCGCTGTCCATCTCTTCCGGTGCATTTTCCTCAGACTGACCTTCAAGAACTTCATCCCACCAAAAGTCCCTGCCAGAGACCATATTGGTTTCCTGCCCTGTTCTTTTGTAGACGATGACAGTGTCCACCGAAGATTTTTCTAAGGCCTCATCGACCACACCTTTGACGGTGATTTTTTTGTTTCCCCGATAGTTACCATCGGAAGTCAATACTGCTTTTGCCTCACAGTTATTGATTCTGTCGGCAAGTGAAGTGCTTGAAAAGCCTGCAAATACCACAGAATGAACCGCACCTATTCGGGCACAGGCTAGCATGGCTATAGCAGCCTCAGGTACCATCGGCATGTAGATGATGACGCGATCACCTTTTCCGATTCCTTTTGCTTTTAGTGCATTGGCAAAGCGGCAGACCTCATGAAAAAGCTGTCGGTAAGTAATCGTTCGTGTTGCTTCACTCGGCTCATTGGGTTCCCAAATGATTGCGGGACGGTCTCCGATGGTGTACAGTTGTTTTTCAAAAATATTTTCGGTGATATTCAGCGTTGCACCGTCAAACCATTTCACTTCAGGACCTTCAAAATTCCACTTGAGCACTTTGTTCCATCGCTTTCTCCAATGAAAAGAATCAGCAATTCTAGCCCAGAATTCTTCCGGTTGGGCTATGCTTTTTTGGTATTCGTAAAGGTATCCGCTGAGGGTATGGAGTCTATCACTCATGGTAATTGGATTTATTAAGCTTAAATAAAGTAAACTGATTTAATGATCCTGAGCCTCCCCAGCGCCTTTTGGGATTCGGATTTCCTGGATCAGGTTTTGGACTTCCTGAGGTGGAGGAGGTGTGACTAGGGATACGGCGTAGCACACCAGGACGTTGAGAAACATTCCCACAGACCCAATCCCCTCGGGAGAAATACCCCACCACCAGTGTGCTGCAGTGTTTAATCCAGGTTGGATAAACTTGAAATAGGAAATATAGGCGAGTGTAAATACCAGACCAGACACCATGCCGGCAATGGCACCTTCCCGATTGACCCGAGTGGAAAAAATCCCTAAAATGATTACAGGAAAAAAGGATGCTGCCGCCAAACCAAAAGCAAAGGCGACCACCTCAGCTACGAATCCCGGAGGGTTGACCCCAAAATATCCTGCAAAAACAACCGCTCCGCCTGCTGCTAGGCGGGCGATTCGAAGTTCTTTTTTCTCGGATATTTCCGGCTTGAAGGTCTTGAATAGGTCTCTTGAGACAGAAGTGGAAATTACCAAAAGCAATCCCGCTGCTGTGGATAGCGCCGCAGCCATCGCACCTGCCGCTACAAGCCCGACCACCCAATTGGGGAGTTCTGCGATTTCAGGACTGGCCAAGACCATAATGTCCTTGTCTATTGTGAGTTCGTTGACACTTGGGTCTGCCAGATACTGGATTTTCCCATCGGCATTTTTGTCGTCAATTTTGATCAGGTTAGTCTTTTGCCAGGTTTGTACCCAAGAGGGTAACGCATTTATTTCTTTTTCAGAGGTGGAGTTGATGGCATTGTAGATTCCAAAAGCTGCTACGGCAGGGGCTGTGGTATATAGGATAGCGATGAATACCAATGCGTAACCAGCGGATAAGCGGGCGTCTTTTACTTTTGGCACGGTGAAAAATCGCACAATCACATGCGGCAGTCCAGCCGTCCCCACCATCAGGGCAAGGGTAATCATGAACATGTCGGTCATCCCTTTTCTCCCGGAAGTATAAGCAGCAAAGCCCAAGTCTGTGAGCACCCCATCCAATTTTTCCAGCAAGGGTACCCCTCCCTCTACTGTTCCGCCGAGCCCAAGTTGGGGTATAGGGTTGCCTGTCAACTGCATGGAAATAAAAATTGCAGGCACCATGTAGGCAAAGATCAGCACACAGTATTGTGCCACTTGGGTGTAAGTGATGCCTTTCATCCCGCCTAATACGGCATAGAAAAACACGATGCACATCCCGATGACCACGCCCCATTCGATGGGGATTTCCAAGTATCGGGAAAAGACAATTCCCACACCTCGCATTTGTCCGGCGACATAGGTGAAGGAAATAAACAGCGCACAGATCACCGCGACGACGCGTGCTTTATTGGAATAGTAGCGGTCGCCGACAAAATCAGGAACAGTGAATTTTCCGAATTTTCTGAGGTAGGGAGCGAGAAGTAAAGCCAATAACACATATCCCCCTGTCCAACCCATGAGGTAGACCGAACCGTCATATCCGGCAAATGAAATCAGCCCGGCCATGGAAATAAAGGAGGCCGCAGACATCCAATCCGCCGCTGTTGCCATTCCGTTGGCCAAAGGGGATACTCCTCCACCTGCCACATAAAATTCTTGGGTAGATCCGGCTCGTGTCCAAATAGCGATACCGATGTACAAAGCAAAGCTTAAGCCTACAAGTAGGTAGGTCCAGGTAAGAATGTCCATGTCAGTCTTCGTTTACGTCAAACTCCCGATCCAGCTTGTTCATCCGAGCCACGTAGACAAAAATCAAAATAACGAAGGCATAGATCGAACCCTGCTGCGCAAACCAAAATCCGAGCTTGAATCCCCCCAGTTGAATGGAGTTGAGTGGCTCGACCAAGAGGATGCCAAAACCAAAGGAGACGACAAACCAGAGCACTAAAAGAATCAGCAAAGTCCGAAGGTTTTTCCTCCAGTACTTTTTCATTTTCTCAGATACTTGAGACATGGATTTTGGGTTTTTAGGTAGAATCATCCTCGAACCAATTCTGGCAAAAAGCCAAAGAATATTCTCGGGTATTTCATTTTATTAATCAAAAATGAAATACTTGAATCTTAGCACAGAATCCAAACGGTTCATTGAAAAGTTGATAAAAATCTGCCTTTTGAGCTATTTTTATCAAATCAGGTACTCGGAGGCCATCGCAAGGGCAGCTGCAATAAAAGTTACCAGCAGTTTATTCAGTTGAAATTTGTGGTGGGGGCTGCTTTCGAAAAAAATCGTAGTAGAAATGTGCAAAAAACCTCCAGTTACCAATCCATACAAAATGCCAATTCCTTGCTTTGACAACAGACCGTTTTCGATGAAAAGTGAACTTGAAAACATCCCTAAAGGAGAGGCTAAAGCAAAAATGGTGAGTAAGATGATTGTCCATTTTTTGCTCAGAGAGGCTGAAAGAACTGCCGTAAGGGCAAAGGCTGCGGGGCCCTTGTGCATGATGATCCCCAGTAAAACGGTTTTGTTGCTGTGTACGTGATCGATGGCCTCACTTCCGCTAGCGATAGTATCCCCGTGTGATAAGAGTGTTCCCTCCAAAAAGGCATGGATAAATAGCCCAGTCATCAGGGTGACTACTCCTTTGGAAGTTTCGGACTGATGCTTGTGGATGTGACCGTGCTCAATACCGGAAGACCAAAATTCCAAAAGCTGCTGTAGTAAAAAGCCAAATAGAATGTATAATCCCATTTCTCCAGTTCCAAAATCACTGGAAAAAAGCTCAGGAATGATGTGGAGTATGGTAATCGAAAAAAGGTAAGAACCAGCAAATACCAGGACTAGCTTGAAATATTTCTCACGAAAAACGGGAGCAAAGAATACCAAAAGGCCCGCAAACATTGCGGTGAGAAAGAGTAATAGAAAATTTATCCCCATGAATTTTTTCCAATCCTCCCGATTTCAAAGGAGCAATTGAGTGGTTAACTGCCACAAAGGTATAAAAATTCAATAATGTTGCATTTATGTTTTTACTTCACTGGAAAGGAAAGGTACTTTCGGAGTTCAGGACTGGCGTACAGCTTGATTCCTGATCCTTTTTCATGGTAAATCAAAATCATTTCCACCTCGGCATTTGCGGAATCCAGAGCCATTGCTTCCCTCCACCCTTGTACCATCAACGATTCGGAAAGGACTCCGGCTTTTCGGGTGCTGGATGTCAAAACACTCACTGCAAGTAGCCCGTGAACCACAGGATAGCCGGTTCGGGGATCCAATTGAAAGGCTTTTTTCACAGAATCTTGAGTGTAATAGGTGTTAAAATCACCTGCTGAGGCATAGGCCTTGTCATGGAGGGCTAGAATGCCTTCTTTTCTCAAACCCAAAGAATCACCGGGATAGGAGAGTTTGGACTTCCAGAGTTCTTGCTTTTCGTTCACGCCTTTTGCCAACCTATATCGTCCCAATTGAAGGAAGTAATTTGAGATTCCACTCTTTTCAAAATATGCTGACACCTGATCCAACGCTAAGCCTTGAGCATAGTCTGTGAAGTCGATGAAAAGGCTCGAGGTTGTTTTTCGAATAAGACTGTCAGTAAGAATGATTTTGGAAAGTCCCACTTTGCTCAGCACTTGGCCTACATCCACACTGTCTTGAAGTCTTGCTCCTCCTGATGCCGAGAAACTCCAAACCGCCTGAACTGGCCCAAGGCTCGGATCCCAAGCTTTGTTTGACTGTTCATGATCCTGCTGGGCATTTTTGATGAATTGAATCCATTCTGGGGATGGATTTAGAATGGTGTCATTTTGATTTAGCCGATAGAGGTCGGAAGTAGGTGAGGTGAGCGCTGTTTTTTGAGAAATAACTGACAAAAGCGAGTCGATAGAAGACTTTTCCACTTTTTGGGCTCCATGATAAAGTATCAGATAAGGTTGACCCAAGAAATCCCCACTGAGATTGACTAATCCATTTGCATCCGTAAAATTGGAAGTATCAGCAGGTGTACTATTCAGCGATCTGAAAAAGTAAACGACCAAAACAAGCAAGAGGAGGACTATGGAGTATATGAGGTTTTTGCGGGCGTTTTGATTCATTTCGGATAGAATTGAGTTTTCAAATTTAGGTCAATTTTTTTGACCCATGGATTAAAACTCCAAAGTCCTCCGCATGGGCTTTTGTTTATATTTGTGCGTATCCGTACCGACATGAGAGAAGATTACCTGAAAGGAGATGAGGAAAATTTAAGTCCCAAAGACCGGGAATTTGAGCGGGCATTGCGTCCGCTGAGCTTTGATGATTTTACAGGTCAGGCCAAAATCCTCGAAAACCTGCGGGTCTTTGTTCACGCTGCCAAAAAGCGTAAAGAGCCTCTTGACCACGTTTTGCTTCACGGACCTCCCGGTCTCGGCAAGACTACGTTGAGCAATATCATCGCCAACGAGCTTCAGGCAGGGATCAAAATTACCTCGGGACCCGTATTGGATAAGCCTTCGGATTTGGCGGGTTTGCTGACGAATTTGGAGGAAGGCGACGTGCTTTTCATCGATGAAATTCACCGCCTCAATCCCATTGTGGAGGAGTACCTCTATTCTGCCATGGAGGATTTTCGGATTGACATCATGCTGGATTCGGGACCCAATGCCCGTTCGGTACAGATTTCCCTCAGCCCGTTTACCCTGATTGGCGCCACTACCCGTTCGGGTTTGTTGACCTCTCCGCTTCGTGCCCGATTCGGGATCAATTCAAGATTGGAATATTACGATGCCAAATTGCTCACCGATATTGTGACCCGGTCAGCAGGGATTTTGCAAACTCCAATCGATGAAGTAGCTGCCTTTGAAATTGCCCGTCGTAGCCGTGGGACACCACGTATAGCCAACATGCTGCTTCGCCGAACCCGCGACTTTGCCGAAGTCAAAGGAAACGGAACCATCACGCTGGAAATCGCCAAAATCGCTCTTAATGCCCTCGATGTGGATGAAAATGGTCTGGACGAAATGGACAACCGCATTCTCCTGACGATCATCGAAAAATTCAAAGGTGGACCTGTTGGACTAAGTACCATCGCCACTGCTTGTGGGGAAGAAGCAGAGACGATCGAGGAGGTGTATGAACCTTTCCTCATCCAGGAAGGCTACATGAAGCGAACTTCCCGAGGTCGTATGGCTACTGAGTTAGCCTACAAACACCTTAAAATCAAGCCAACCGGTGCGAGTGGGACGTTGTTTGATTTGTGAAAAGTAAATTCAGACAAGGTGATTTGGGTAAGCTTAAAATCCGTTGAAATCTGAGTCCATTTCTGTGAAAACTGTTGGAGAAAAAACAAAAAAAGCGGCTATTACACCGCTTTTGCTGTTTCCATCTGGTTGATGATATCCTCGTAGTCGAGGGTATTCCAGTTTTCAGTGATCAGCGGATCGGCCATCACCCTATCCATGATTTCTTCCTGCAGCTTGCCAAGTGCATAGGCTTCGGCATAGCTCATATCCGAGAATGTCACCATGGTGTAAAGCGGAATCCACTCTTTGGGATACAGGTCATGAAGCTTAGCCTCAATTTTTTTGCGTAGCTGAAACTTCGGATCGGCCACACTATCCCGCATTTCAATGAAGTTTTCCATGGCCAACTGGCAGATGGCATCGGTATCAGGCTTTCGCTTTTTCTGGAATTTTTCAAAAATCAAATCCCAAGAATTTGTGCCCAGTTTTTCGATCATCTGGTTGAGGATGTAGCAGTCTTCAAAGCCGCAATTCATCCCTTGTCCGTAAAAAGGCACCATAGCATGCGAGGCATCACCGATCAATAAGGAATTACCCTGAACCCAAGGATAGCATTCCACATTGATCAGTGCCGAGGTTGGGTTTTTGAAAAACTCGGTTTTCAAATCCGGCATCAACTGATAAGCATCGTCGAAATAGGCCCTAAAGACAGTTTCCAAGTCCTTTTCATCCTTGATCTTTTCAAAGCAGATCTTTGAACCTTCAAAGGGAAGAAAAAGGGTACAGGTGAATGATTTATCTGGATTTGGAAGTGCAATCAACATAAATTTTCCCCTCGGCCAAATGTGAAGTGCGTTGGGATCCATAGCAAACTCTCCCTCAGAAGTGGCCGGGATGGTCAATTCCTTATAGCCATGGGAAATGTATTCCTGCCTATAATTAAACCGGATCTGCTTTTGCATGGACAGGCGCAGGGCAGAATAGGCTCCGTCTGCTCCGATGATGACCTGTGGCTGAAGTTTTTCCAGTCCCTGGGGAGTTTCAAAGGTGATTTCCTGTTTCCTGAAATCCACCTCCTGACATTTATACTCAAAGTGAATTTCTGCACCAAGTCGCTCGGCTTCCTCAGTCAGCAGTTGGTTAAACTTGCCTCTGGAAATGGAATAGATGGCCTGATTTGCTTTTCCGTAAGGGATAAAGGTGGTTCTACCATGTTCATCATGGATCTTCCGTCCATACATTGGAATTGCAAGGGGAAGAACTTTGTCCTTCAGTCCAACCTGCTCGAGACTTTTCCAGCCTCGATGGCTTAGGGCCATATTGATAGAGCGGCCTTCTTCTGAATAGCTTGCTTTTCGCTTATCAGGTCTTTTGTCAAAGATGTGTACATCCAGACCCTGACGTCTCAAGTATATGGCCATCAAGCTGCCGATCAGTCCGGCGCCCAAGATGGTGATGGAATTGGTTTTCATTGGCTAGTTTTCGCGGTAGGTATTAAGCGAATTTATCCAAGGATTGTTCCAGAATTTTTGCGAAGCGAAACACATCCAAGAAGCTGTTATACAAAGGGGTAGGGGCCAATCGAATCACGTTTGGATTCCTCCAGTCACCCACTACGCCATGTTTATAAAACTCATCGAAGACGGCTTTTCCGCCTCGATGGATAAGCAAAGATAGCTGACACCCCCTTTCAGCTGGATTTTTTGGGGTGATAATTTCCAAAACTCCTGATTTTCCGCTGATTTCCTCGATCAGGAACTCAAGGTAAGCGGTCAGTTTCTCGCTTTTTACCCGGAGATTTTCTATTCCTGCTTCCTGAAAAATATCCAAAGAAGCCTGGTGAGCTGCCAAAGCCAAGACATTGGAATTGGCCAACTGCCAGCCATCAGCGCCGTACATGGGGACAAACCCTTTTTCCATTCGGAAGCGCTCGCCTTCGTCATGTCCCCACCAACCTGCAAATCGCGGCAGATCGGGTCTCTCAGCATAGCGCTCATGGAC
Source organism: Algoriphagus aquatilis (assembly GCF_042657405.1). Taxonomy (NCBI): domain Bacteria; kingdom Pseudomonadati; phylum Bacteroidota; class Cytophagia; order Cytophagales; family Cyclobacteriaceae; genus Algoriphagus; species Algoriphagus aquatilis. Next base: position 83,278 of record NZ_JBHSKS010000005.1, on the reverse strand, counting down.
GAAAATCCCAGATACGTTTCCCGGTCCTGAATTCAAATACTTGTAGCTGCACCAGGTCGCAAAATCCACATCCCAATCGTGAAGCTTCAAGAGGGCATTTCCAGCGGTATGAGCCAAATCAAATCCAGCTACCGCGCCTACTTCATGGGCAGCCTGGGTGATGGCTTGCATATCAAAAAGCTGTCCGGTGTAATATTGGATTCCGGCCATATTCACCATCGCTAAGGAGTTCCCTTGCTTGCGGATTTCGGTTAATATATCCTCCGTTCGAAGGGTCTTTTCTCCCGGTCTTGGACTGAGTTCGACCAAGGTATCTGACGGATCGAGCCCATGGAATTTGATTTGGGTCTCCAGCATGTATTGATCCGATGGGAAAGCTCCCGCTTCGACGATAATTTTGTATCGCTCTTTGGTCGGTTGGTAAAAAGAAACCATCAGCAGGTGCAAATTGACTGAAAGGTTGTTCATCGCTACCACCTCATGCTCGTGGGCACCGAGGATTTCTGCCAAAGCAGGTTTTGATTTTTTACGGATATGATACCAGGCATCCTCGCCATGAAAATGCCCATCCACCGCCAACTCCGCCCAGTTGTTCAATTCCTTTTCGAGTTGATCTTTGACGGTTTTAGGCTGAAGACCGAGTGAGTTGCCGCAGAAGTAAATGGCTTCCTGACCGTTTACTTTGGGAAAGTGAAATCGGGATCTGAAATGCGCTAGCGAATCTTTGGTGTCCATTTCACGGGCAAAAGACTCGGAGTATTGGAATGTAGTTGGGTTCATGGTTGATTTCTCAATTTTGCTCACATGAAATTTTGAGGAGTGAGGTTCCAATTTAATATTGGGTCGGAAGACCGAAGACGGAAGAATTTAAACAGATTCTAAACTTTGGACTAATCGGGAACGGAGTTAGGTTTTTGATTTCTAATTTCCGAGAACTGATCACTGCGACTCCTAACTGAAAACTATTTCTCCATCACTGTCCCACAACTCTTGCAGGTTCTCAGGTCCAAATTAGACCAGAATCTTTCCATAATGGGAGGAAGTTGGGTGACGATATCGGTGAGCTCGACGTATTCTTCGTGAAGTTTTTCTCCGCAGTTTTCACAGTGCCAAAGGAAGCCGTCTTTTTCCCCCGGTCTGCGGTAGCGTTCCATCACCAAACCGATGGTATTGGCAGGTCGACGGGGAGAGTGAGGCACTTTTGCCGGCAGAAGAAAGATTTCCCCTTCTTTGATTTCGATGTCCTTGGGCTTGCCGTCCTCAATGATTTTCAGGACGATATCGCCCTCGAGTTGGTAGAAAAATTCCTCTCCTTCGTCATAGTGGTAATCCTTTCTGGAGTTTGGACCGCCAACGACCATCACGATAAAATCATCATTTCCCTTGTACACCTGCTGATTGCCGACAGGTGGCTTGAGCAAGTGGCGGTTGTCATCGATCCATTTTTTGAAGTTGAAAGGTTTTGCTACAGCCATTTTTTGGATGGGTTTGATCTGGGATAAATTCAAAGATAGCTATTGAAGATAAATGCAGCGGTACTATGATTTGCATAAAAGCTCCTCCGTTTGAAAAAGTTTAACTTTGGCAACTCTTGTTAAGGTTCTCTAAAGCCTCGTAAATCGTAACTCAAAAATCGTACATTTCCCAGATTCCAAAATCAAAGCCCATGAGTACCTCTATCGCCGATATGCACTGTGACCTCCTGTCTTTTTTGGCGGTAGTTCCCAGTGCAGACCCATTCGACAAAAACCAAATTGCCTGCGCTTTTCCATGGATGCAAGAGGGGGGTGTCAAGATGCAGGTCATGGCGATTTATACTACGGTCGATTCGGGAAGTAGGGCCTTGGCCACCAAGCAGGCAGCTATTTTTGATGAGTTGCTTCGCAAAGAAAAAGAAACGGTTTGCCGATTTGATGGAGATTTTTTCCGAAATCAATCTGAAAAAGGCCCAATCGGAATCATCGCTTCGGTGGAAAATGCGGCGGGTTTTGGCACGGAAAATTCCACCTGGCCTGAAATTTATCAGCAGTTTGATTCGATTGTGGAAAAAGTCGGGACACTGGCTTACATCAGCCTGACGCACCACACCGAAAACCGATTCGGTGGAGGAAATTATACCGAGGGAATCGGGCTGAAAGAAGACGGCAAGCGCTTGCTCGATTACATGGCAGGAAAGCGGATTCCCATCGACTTGTCACATACTTCTGACTTACTCGCCGAAGGGATTCTCAAACACATTGACCGACATCACTTGCCGATTCCGGTGATTGCCAGCCATTCCAATTTCCGCTCCATCTGGAATCATAAGCGCAACCTCAGCGATGAATTTGCCCAAGAGATCATCCATCGAGGAGGCATCATCGGGGTGAATTTTCTCAGAGCATTCTTGGACAATGAAGTTCCGGAAAGGCTGTTTGAGCACTTGCTTCACGGAGTTAAGCTAGGTGAAAATGCCATCTGTTTTGGCGCTGACTTTTTCTATACCAAGGATTTTCCTGACCCAAGTCGCCATCCTTTTTACTTTCCCCTGGCGGAAAATGCCGGAAAATACCCTTCCATTTTGGAGCAGCTCAGCAAGCAGCTTTCGGAAGTTCAGCTTCGCAAAATGGCTTTTGAAAATGTGTTCAATTTCTACCAAAAACTCTGGGCCTGATGTCTAGCCACCATTTTGTCAAGGAGCAGCAGGAGCCTGCAGTGTTGATTTTGGAAACCAATGGGATATCATTTGATGAGGTATCGCCCTTGCTGGAGTGGGTGCCGACGGTACTCGTCTGGCAGGATAGTGTGGAAGTGGTGCAGAGTTGGGGGATCAAAGTGGATGTGATTTTGGCCACTCAAGAGTTTCAACAAGCTAATTATTACCTCCTAGAAGAGCAGTATCCTGTTCGGTTTTTGACAGTTTCGGGTTCCCAACCTTTGGAAGAAGGTTTACACTACTTGCTGGCTTCCCAGCACAAGGGGGTGCATTTGGTAGGATTTGATCATGCCAAATTGGAGGATTTGGCATCCAAGATTGATCTTCTGGATTTGACTGCCTTGGATGGAGATTGGAAGTATTATCCCGTCAAAGAGGGGAAGTTCAAAAAGTGGTTTGCAGCTTCTGAAATTCGGATTTTGGCTAAAGAAAATCAGCCGCTGGAACTTTCCAATTCCAACGGCCAATTGCTTTTTCCTATTCAGTATTTGACTCAAATCGAGGTGCCCGAAGGCATTTCTGAGTTTTCCAGTCCGGACATTTTTTGGATTGGGGAAAAGGTGATTTCCTAAGCACCCACCACCATATACAAGCCTGCTGCCAATAAGGCTCCAAGAATGGGTCCGACGATTGGAACCCAAGAGTAACCCCAATCTGAGCTCCCTTTTCCCTTAATCGGTAAAACCTGATGCATGATTCTAGGTCCCAGGTCACGAGCTGGGTTAATGGCATACCCGGTGGTGCCGCCCAATGCCAACCCAATCACCCAAACCAAGAATGCCACAGGCAGCGCACCGACCGATCCCAATCCGATGGGTGTGCCCTCAGTATTCTCTAGCTTTGCTCCGCTAATGTAGAGGATGACAAAAATGAGGACAAAGGTGCCAAGCGTTTCGGAAATCACACTGGTGGGGAAGTTTCTCACCGTCGGATCGGTACAAAATGGTGCCCGCTTTAATCCGGCATCTTCTGCCATATCAAAATGGTGACGATACATCAGCCAAGCTAAGCCCGAACCGAGCATTGCTCCACCAAGCTGAGCGAAAATGTACCCTGGAGCCATTGCCCAATCAAACTTGCCTACAGTTGCCAAACCGATGGTCACGGCTGGATTGAGGTGAGCACCACTGTAAGGACCCGCCACGACCACTCCGCAAAAAACCGCCAAAGCCCAAGCTGTAGTAATGGCGATCAAACCACCTCCGTTTCCCTTCGTTCCGGGTAATACCACATTGGCAACCACACCAGCACCGAGCAGGATAAGGATACTTGTTCCGATAAATTCTGCTACGATTGGATTCATCTGGTTATGTTTTTATTGGTTAGACATGCTTTTCCGGTAGCAAGGTGGTTTATTTCCATCTTAGTGATGATTGATGTTAGAGTGATGCTCGATTTCATTCTACCCAGTTTTTAGAGCGTTCGACGGCTTTGTGCCAAAAGTGGATCAACTGATCACGCTTTTCAGCTTCCATGTTAGGTTCGAAACTTTGGTCAGCTTCCCATAATTCTTGCAATTCTTCCTGATTTTTCCAAAATCCCACAGCCAAGCCGGCTAAAAATGCAGCTCCGATGGCAGTGGTTTCGATGATTTTCGGGCGTTTGATTTCGCAGCCGAGCAAATCTGCCTGGAATTGCATCAGGAAGTTGTTTGCCGTGGCTCCACCATCCACTCGGAGTTCCTGAGTGGGTTTCCCACTGTCTTTTTCCATGGCTTTGAGCACATCAAAGACTTGGTAGGCAATTGCTTCCAAAGCTGCCCGGGTCATGTGGGCGATGGTCGTGCCACGAGTGATTCCAAAGAAAGCACCCCGAGCATCCTGATCCCAGTGAGGTGCTCCAAGTCCGGCTAGAGCAGGGACAAAGTACACGCCGTCGTTATCATCTAGGCTGGTAGCCAATTTTTCGGTTTCCTTCGCATGGCTAAAGAGCTCGATGCCATCTCTCAGCCATTGGATAGCTGCTCCGCCGATAAAAACTGAGCCCTCGAGGGCATAGTTGATCTCGTTGCCAATTTTCCAAGCCACCGTGGTGAGCAGTTGATTTTGGGAGCGAACGGCCTCTTTACCAGTATTCATCACCAAGAAGCATCCTGTTCCGTAGGTGGTTTTGGCCATTCCAGGTTGGGTGCAAAGTTGACCAAAAAGTGCCGCCTGCTGATCTCCGGCCACTCCCGCAATCGGAATTTTGGTATTGAGCACATCGCCGGCGGTCTCGGTGAATACCTCGCTGCAACTTTTCACCTCAGGAAGCATGGAGGCAGGAATGCCGAATAATTCCAACAATTCCTTGTCCCATTCCTGCGTATGAATGTTGAAAATCATCGTGCGACTGGCATTCGTGATGTCGGTCAAGTGACTTTTTCCGGCTGTCAATTTCCAAATCAGCCAAGAATCCACCGTGCCAAATGCCAATTCTCCAGCTTCCGCTTTTTGCCTGGCTCCTTCTACATTTTCCAAGATCCATCGGATTTTGGTAGCGGAAAAATAGGCGTCGATGATCAAGCCGGTCTTCGCTGCGATTTGCTCCGCATGGCCTTTTTCCTTGAGCTCATTGCAGTAGGCGGCAGTTCGTCGGTCTTGCCAAACGATGGCATGATAGAGCGGTTTGCCGGATTTACGATCCCAGACAACGGTCGTTTCCCGCTGATTGGTGATGCCGATGGCAGCGATTTGGTCGGCGCGTATGCTTTTGTTAACCAAGGCTTCGATCATGACAGCCGATTGGCTGGACCAGATTTCGTCCGGGTCATGCTCAACCCAGCCTTGCTTGGGAAAGTGCTGCTTGAATTCCTTTTGGGCGACGGAGACGATCTGCCCTTTTTGGTCAAAAATAATGGCTCTTGAGCTGGTCGTGCCTTGATCCAAAGCCAAAATGTAGGGTTTGTTTTGGGACATTTTTGGGTTTAAAGGTTAAAGGTAATGGGTTGGATTTATGTGCTTTTGATGAGGTACTTTTCACCTGTTTTATTGAAATCAGCCAGTTCGGAATCGATCCAAGCTTGGTCTTTTTGAAGTGCTACAGCCATGGTTTGGGCTACTTTTTCGGCCGAATCCAAAGCTGCTTGCGCATCGAGAATCAACATACGAATTCTTCTGGAAAGTACATCCTCTACTTTGATTGCCATTTCATTTTGGCAGGACCAGACCACTTCTGCCAAGATATTCGGGAATGCCGGATGGATGGGCTGACTCCACTCTGATTTCTCTTTGGCCAGTTGCTGGATTTTTGTGGCATCCGAACCGTAAATACTCAAATGACCCGAAGGAATTTCGGTTGTGAATCCGTGGATTTTCTGGTTAAGGGATTTACTTGGGTTGAGTGTCTGTCCGGTGATTTGGGTGAAATAGTCTACGGTGTCTTCACCCATTTTCCGATAGGTGGTCCATTTGCCTCCGGTGAGTGTCACCAAGCCGCTTTCGGACACGATAACCTTGTGGGAGCGGGAGATTTCTTTGGTTTTGGTGCTGCCTTCTTTGGGTCTCGCGAGTGGTCGGAGCCCAGCAAAAACAGCCTTTACATCGGCTCTGGTGGGTTTTTTAGTCAAATAACCACTGGCTGTTTCTAACACAAAATCAATTTCCTTTTGCAAAGCTTCGGGCTCGAGTTTGGCTTTTTCCCGAAGGGTATCGGTTGTGCCTACGACGAGTTTGTCATGCCAAGGCACAGCAAAAAGCACGCGTCCGTCCCGGGTTTTGGGAATCATTAAGGCATCTTTTCCACCCAAAAAATCTAAATCCATCACCAAATGAATGCCTTGGCTGGGCTGAATGGTTTTGGGTGCTTCTGGATTATCCATTTGCAGGATTTTATCTGCAAAAACGCCTGTCGCATTGACCACCATTTTGGCTTGGATTTCCAGTTTTTCTTTGGATTGCTCGTCGATGACTTTCAGACCTGAGATTTTGCCGGAGTCATTTTTCACAAGCCCAGAAACCTTCATGTAATTTAAGATACAGGCGCCAAGTTCATCGGCTGTTTGGGCAATGTTGAGTGCAAGCCGGGCATCGTCAAATTGGCCGTCGTGGTATACAACTCCACCTTTTAGACCTTTTTGCAGGACAGCAGGGAGGCGCTTGATGGTTTCCGATTTGGAGATAAATCTGGACTTCCCGAGACGGAGTTTGCCTGCCATCCAGTCGTAGATTTTCAGACCTGCGCTGTATTGGATACGGTCCCACCACGTATAGATTGGGATGATGAAGGGTTGGTTTTGTGTGAGATGAGGAGCGTTTTTGAGGAGCATTCCTCGTTCTTTGAGGGCTTCCAAAACCAAGGCGATATCGCCTTGGGCCAGGTAGCGGACTCCCCCATGTACCAATTTGGTGCTTCGACTTGAGGTTCCTTTGGCAAAATCAGCCTTTTCCAATAAGACTACTGAAAGCCCTCTGGAAACCGCATCCAAAGCTACTCCAAGCCCGGACGACCCGCCGCCGATCACGGCAATATCCCAGATTTTACTTTTATCTCTAAGCTGATTTAAGTTTTCTTCTCGGTTCATTTTCTTTCCCTTCTGGGCTAAAAGTAGTATAAAAGGAAATAAAAAGAAATTAAACGAAAGTAAAATTCATAAAATAGTTTCTATTTGCTTTCTTTTAATTACTTTCGAAACTAAAATTGGAAGCCATGACCATAGCAGAGCGCCACAAGCATATTTTGGATGAACTCGCAAAAAGCGGATTTGTCAGTGTGTCGGATCTTGCCAAATCACTTCAAGTGACGGTCGTGACGATTCGAAAGGATCTAAAAATTTTGGAGGACAAAGGCTTGCTCTATCGCTCTCACGGGAGTGCCACCTCAGTTTCTCCCTATGTGTCTGACCGCTCGGTTCAGGTCAAAAAACTGGAGCAGGTAGAGGAAAAGAGCAAAATCGCCCAGAAAGCTGTGGAGTTTCTAGAGCCAAAAGATGCCATCATCATCGGTTCGGGTACGACTGTTGGCGCTTTTGCGCAAGCGATTCCCAGGAATTATCCGCTTACTGTGTTGACTTCTGCCATGAATGTGGCGATGGCCCTGATCGATACCACGGAGATCGAACTGGTGCAGCTTGGGGGAGTTGTAAGGAAAAGCAGCAGTTCCGCGGTTGGACATTTTGCTGAGGAGATGCTCAAAAGTTTTGCCTGCAGCAAATTGTTTCTCAGTGTGGACGGCATCAGTCTGGACCACGGGCTCACTACCTCCAATATGATGGAAGCCCACCTCAATGCCCAAATGATCCGGTCCGTTCAGAAGACCATCGTGCTGGCCGATAGCCGGAAGTTTGGTCGAAAAGGATTTGGCAAAATCGGTGAACTCGAAGACGTGGATGTGATCATCACCGACTCGGGGATTCCGGAGATTTTCAAAGAAAAGCTGGAAGAAAAGGGAATCGAAGTGGTGGTGGTTTAAAAGTCTTTGTACACCTTTCGCTCGACCTTGGATCCATTTTTCTCCAAGGTCACCACATAGATATAGTCGTATTCCAAGTCTGTCAGGTCGGCGAATTTTTCTCCATCACCCACAAAATAGTTAGCCAATTGACTGACGGTGTTGCTGTGACCGACGACTAAGATGTTTCCCTCTCTTTTACGAAGCTCCTCTACCAAGGCGTCATGATTTTTAGGGTCATAGATTTCAATCTCTATTTCCGCTTGGTCAGCAGTAGGTTTTGCAGTATTTCTGGTGCGGATATAATCGGTGGAAAATACATGCTTGATATCCTCTTTTTCCAGAATCTGAGAAAGTTTCAACGCCCTCACACCCCCTACATACGCTAATTCAGGATCATTGCCCTCCAATTGCTTTTCGGCATGACGCACGATGTAAATGGTTTTGGGAGAGTTTTGGGAAGTACAGGCTCCTAGGAGTAGAAGCAGGCTGAACAAAAGGAGGAGGTTTTTCATCTTTTAAGGAAATATGCTTTGCGAAATACAATAGAAATATGTCCCAAAAATCGGGACGAAATAGGAGGATGTTCTATTTCAGCACGTCAGTACTTTATCTCAAAGGTATTTCTATGGTATTATTTTATCCCGAAAAGGTATTATCCAAATGCTGATCCTTGGCTTTGACTTCTTCAAATTCCAGGAATTGCTCCCAGAAATCGATCTCAGGAAGTGCTGCTCTGAGGAAGATTTTTTCTTTTTTAATCGGATGGACAAACACCAAATGAAACGCGTGGAGGTTGATGCTGCCGTCAGGATTCGCTTTGGAAAATCCGTATTTCACATCGCCTCGGATTGGACAACCCATCGATGCCAGCTGCACTCGAATTTGATGTGGCCGGCCTGAAATCGGTCTTACTTCCAGTAGCCAGTGATCATTCAGCGTACCTAATACTTTATAGTTGAGTTCTGCTTTTTGGGACCCGGGAACTTCTCTTTCGTGGGCGGTCACCACATTTTTCACTTCATCCTTGGTCAGCCAATGGGTCAGTTTGCCTTGTTCCTCCTTTGGGCGACGCTTTACGATGGCCCAATACACTTTGTGAATGTCTCTTTTGCGGAAAAGCTCCATCATTCGCTCCAGGCCCTTGGAGGTGCGCGCAAATGCCACCAAGCCGCTAACTGGACGATCCAAACGGTGGATTGGGTGAAGAAAAACCGCTCCTGGCTTTTCGTATTTGTTGGAAATGTAGTCTTTGCAGTAGTCCGTCAGTGTCTTGTCTCCGGTTTTGTCCCCTTGTACCAAGACCCCTGCCGCCTTGTTGACGACGAGGAGGTGGTTGTCTTCATAGACAACAGAAAATGGTTTTGTTCTCATAATGAATCACAAAGGTAGGTTTTATTTTGGGACCGAAGACCGAAGATGGAAGACCGAAGCACTTCTTCCGTCTTCGGTCTCCTGTCTTCCTACTCAAGAGCGCATTTTCCGAATCTCATAATCCTGCAAATGAGCATTCAGCCAGCCGGCTTCAAGGTAAGCTCCGTATTTTTTATAGAAATTGATTGCGGGCTCGTTCCAGTCCAGGACCTGCCACATCATCCCAGTGCAGCCGTCTTCCATGCATTTGGCCATTACCCGATCGAAAAGTAGTTTACCGGCTCCATTTCCCCGCTCGGACTCGGTGACGACAATGTCTTCCAAGTAAAGTCTTTTCCCTTTCCAGGTAGAATAGCGGTAATAATAAATCGCAATCCCAATGATCTCGCGCGTTGTGTCTTTCTCACACACATACAGTCCGTAAACTGGATTGGGACCAAAACCGTCCTTTTCCATCATTTCTAAGGTATTGGTGACTTGTTCTGGCGCTTTTTCATAAAGTGCAAGTTCTTTGATCAGTTCGAGTACTCGGGGCAGATCTTCGATTTTACCTTCGCGGAGGGAATACATAGGCCTTTTGTGGGGATGTGATTTGCTATTTTGTTAACTATGCGCCTAAATTAGTCAAAACCTGAGAAACGAATGTTTTTAGCCATCGATGCCGGCAATTCCAATGTAGTTTTTGCACTTTTTGATTACAAAAGCGGGAAGTGGACGAATCAGTTTCGCCTTGAGACTAAGACGCCTAAGTTGATTTCTCAGCTGAGTAAAAAGGTCCCGCTCTATTTTCTCGAGCATGATATCCATGTTTCCCAGATTGAAAAGATTGGATTTAGCTCCGTAGTCCCTGAAATTAACGGGATCATAGAGCAGTTTTGTGAAAGCTTTTTTGGTCAGACTCCCTATTTAATCCAGCCTGAGAGTTTTTTAGTATTGCCTGTAAAAGCCCTTCGCCCCAATGAAATCGGAAGTGACCTGATGTGCAATGTGATGGCAGCATTTTCCAGATTCCAAGGGCCTGTGATCATCGTGGATTTTGGGACGGCATTGACCTTTACGGCGGTTGGTTCGACGGGTGAAATCATGGGTGTGAATATCGTTCCCGGACTTCAGACGGCAATCAAAGCACTCTTTATGAACACCTCTAAATTACCTGAAGTAGAGCTAAAACTGCCCGAATCTGCTCTGGGAAAAAACACCATTCATGCCATTCAAGCCGGTGTGCTATACGGATATACCGGATTGGTCAAGGGAATGTTGGAGGCGATTAGGAAAGAGACGGGATTGAGTTTTACGGTCGTTGCCACAGGAGGACTTTCTTCGATTCTGACCAGTTTGGAAGGAGAATTTGACGAGGTAGATCGAAACTTGACTTTGGAAGGCCTTCGCCTGATTACCGAAGCTAACTCCTGATTCAGCGATTTACCTCAAAGCTGACATCCCATTCTTCAACCACCCTGATTTTATCTTTGAATTCTCTGTGAAGTGGATTGATGAGGAGATTATGTTCCAGTGAAAAACTGCCTAATGGGATTCTGCAAGAAGGGATTTTTAGAAGAGGCGAAAGCATACTCTTGGCCCATGCCGAGCCAAACTCTTGAGTGGATCTTGGATAAGGGCGGTTTTTCCAGTTTTCCGGAAGATCTGAAATGTCGAGCTCTGGAATTTTTCCCTCAACTTCAAAAATGACCAGCTTCCACTTGCTTTGTGTGACGACTGGACCTTTGATGCTGAGCATTTCCAGAAAGTTGAGCGAACTCACCGAGCAGGCATAGATCATCGGAGTGCCATAGAGGTTCCAGCGACCTGGCCCCATTCCATAGCCGAGGGAATCCCGCCCAGGAAGATGCTCAATCAGTCGGAAGTAGCGCATCAGAGAATATTGCCCCAGGAAATCGCCTCCAAAGCCTGATCCACCAAGGATATCTGATAAGGATTCTTGAGAAGATCAACGGGTTTTTGGGAGGAAAGGGCGGCATTAGGCGTGTGAAGCCACTCGGACATCAGCTTCTCTGAGCCGAATATCCGGATGCCTTTGGCAATGATCTGATCCATTTCGAGTAGATTTTTGGTGATGGCCTTGCTAAGCTTGCGATCGTCCTTTTTCCAGCGGAAAAGCGTGCTTGGATCCACTTCCAGAAGGTCGGCTACATCCTGAGAAGTAAAATCCAAGTAATCGAAAAAAGGACTCGTCTCATGAAAATCCAGCACAGCCTCACCATACTGCTCCCGCTGCTCTGCCACGATAGAAGGAGACTGGGTGAAGAAGTGATAGGCCCTAGGTCCAGACTCAAGCACCTCTGTGCGCTGATCATCAAAGCGGATTTTCCAAGTTGTGCTCATAGCTAGTTCATTTATATCCAGAAAGTTATAAATAAAAATTGTATTTGCAATAATCTTAACTCTTTTTTGCAAGTATGTCGTTTACGATAGCTTCGGCATGTGAGATGCTGTTTTCGATGAAAAATTCTCTTGTGTTCAATCCTCCGCACACGACACCTGCTAGATATACTCCGGGGACGTTGGACTCTTGGTTGGTTTGATCGTAGCAGGGTTGGCGCTTCTCATCTAGGCTTAATTTTACGCCGAGTTGATCGAGGAGGGCAAAGTTGGGTTTGTAGCCGGTCATGGCAAGTACCCAGTCATTTGGAATGGTTACCTCTCCATCTTGAGTAGAAATGACAACTTCCTGAGGTCTAATCTCTTGGACTTTGGATCGGGTGAAGGCTTTGATTGAGCCTTCTTTAATTCGGTTCATGATGTCCGGCCGAACCCAATATTTGACATTTTCGTCTACCTCGTCTCCCAAAAGTACCATGCTGACTTCCGCGCCTTTTCTCCAACACTCCAATGCCGCATCTACCGCAGAGTTGGCACCGCCGACCACCAAAACCTTCTGTCCGATAAATGGCCAAGGCTCTTTGTAGTAGTGAAGTACTTTCGGCAAATCTTCACCGGGTACATTCATGAGGTTGGGTAGATCATAAAACCCGGTAGCCAGGACGATTTTTCTGCATTGATAGCTTCCTTTTGAGGTTTTGACATAAAAAAGATCTCCCTCATTTTTCAGAGATTGTACTCCTTCATACAGGTTGACCCTCAGTTTGAAAAGAAAATAGATCCGTCGGTAATATTCCAAAGCTTCTGTTCGGGTCGGCTTGGTACCTACAGACATGAAGGGGATTCCTCCCATTTCCAGCCGATCCGAGGTAGAGAAAAAAGTCATGTTTACCGGATAGTTGTAGATCGAGTTGCAAAGCGCTCCTTTTTCTAAAATGAGGTAGTTTAAACCAGCTTTTCCTGCTTCGATGCCACAGGCAAGGCCTATCGGCCCACCTCCGATGATGATCAGGTCATGAATAGGTTGCATAGGCTATGGTTGAAAATTGATGTTTTGATCTTTGAAAGAACGATAATCCCAGTCAAAGGTGCGTTCGGTGAGTTGGGTAAAACCACTTCCACTTCGCAGGACCGCTGTGGATGAGACTGTTCCATAATCGGGCTGAATTCGGATAAATTGGGCAGAAAGCCCAACCTCCAGTGGAAGTGGAGCACCCGTTTTGGGAAGGGTTTCAGGGGGGAAAGTAGCAGTAGATTTCAGGGTTTGCAAAAGCTGTTCCTGGTTGGGCCTTTCTGACATCAATTCCGAGAGCTGATTTTTTGCCAACTCTGTTTTGGGCCAAGGATCGTTGAGGAGGCCGTTGCTGAGACCATGTATTCCTTGAGGTACTTCCATAGGGGAATCCCCGTAGTTGCTTGCGTAATAGAGTTTATCTCCGTCTGAGACTAAAAGGTTGAATCCGTCAAATTCAGACTTTTTTTCCCATATTTTGTCAAGGTAATTTTCAGGGGTAAGGTCAGATTCGAGAAAATCCAGGACGAGTTTTCCACGGGATATTTTTGGATTTCTTTTTTGAGTGTAGTCCCGGTAATTGGTCAGTAAAGCCCATTTTCCATCGGGATGAAAGCCTATCCAAGTGCCGCCTCCCTGTAAATCTTTACCTGCAAAAATCCCCGAATCCCACCGGTGGAGTGGACTTGTAGGCCGGTGAAAAACTTCATCTCTGTTTGCCGAAATGAGTAAGGGAAAGTCAGGATGGGCTTTCCAGGCGATAGCTACTAAACACATATTACTAAAGGTAAAAAAAAGAGGCTGCACTCAGGCAACCTCTTTTTGGGGTGATTAACCAACTTTTTCCTCTTTCAAGCTTGGGTAGTCCGTGAAGCCCTTCTCACCGGGGGTGTAAAAGGTGCTTTGATCCCAATCTGCCAGTGGAGCGTTTTCTGCAAAGCGTTCTACTAAATCGGGATTTGAAATAAATGGCTTGCCAAATGCTACCGCATCAGCCAAACCTTCCGCGAGGATTTTGTTTCCTTTTTCCTGATCGAAAGCACTGTTGATCACCAAAGTGCCTTTGTATACCGGTCGATATCTTTTGGCAATATTCGGTTCAGCAAAAGGAATTTCGCTCACATCGGTGAATGGCTCGGATAGATGCAGGTAGGCCAAATTGTAATCGTTGAGTTTGTTGACGATGTAATCGAAAGTCGGAATCGTTTCCTCATCCATTGTCATTCCAAATACGCCATGAAGCGACGGATTGAGGCGAACACCGATCCTATTTTGCGGCATGACTTCCTTGATGGCGTCGATCACTTCGAATAGGATTCTTGCACGGTTTTCAATACTTCCCCCATATTCATCGCTGCGGTGATTGGAAGTAGCATTGAAGAATTGATGAAGTAAGTAGCCATTGGAAGAATGGATTTCTACCCCGTCAAAACCCGCTTCCATCGCATTTTTCGCTCCGTTTTTGAAATCGGTAATGGTTTGCTTGATCTCTTCCAAAGTCATCTCTTTGGCAGTCACCGTGTCTTTGAAGCCTTGGGGAGTGTAGGACTTGGAGTTGGGATTGGTAGCAGAAGCTGACAATGGCAATTCTCCACCATGAAAATCCGGATGCGACATACGACCTACGTGCCAAAGCTGAATGAAAATATGTCCTCCAGCCTCATGCACTGCTTGAGTCACTTGTTTCCAAGCTTCAGTTTGGGCTTCAGAATAGATTCCCGGAGTATTAATGTATCCGACCGCTTTAGTCGAAATTTGTGAGCCTTCCGTAATGATCAGGCCTGCCGAAGCTCTCTGTTGGTAATATTTCGCGTGAATTTCAAAAACTTTATTTTCTGGATTGTTGGCTCGGCTGCGGGTCATAGGAGCCATCCAAACTCTATTTTTCAGGTTGAGGTCACCAATTTGAATAGGTTGTAGGAGGCACTGAGTTGTGTTCATCTGGGAGTTAATTTTAAAATTCAATGTCTATACAACTAATGTCTAGATTGGAGAGTTCCTCCCAAAGCGAAGTTTTTTTATCTTACCCCACAAATCGCCCTATTTCCCAATGGACCCAACCCTGATTGTGATTACCGGTGCCTCTAGTGGCATTGGTCTCCAACTTGCACGACACTTTCAAAAAGAACAAGTTCCAATGGTGCTTATTGATCTTCATCGGGGGCCTTGGGGAAATATGTCGTCTTTCCCTTCAACTTACAATTTTGTAGAGGGAGATGTCTCGCAAGCGGCAACCTGGGAGCAAGTTCTAGAACAGGCTAAGGAAATTCATTTGCCAATCTCACATCTGATCAATTGCGCCGGGGTGATTCGTCCCGGATTTTTAATCGATTATGCCCTTTCTGATATTGATTATCATCTCGATATCAATACCAAAGGAACTATCCTCGGCACCACGATCATCGGTCGGGAGATGAAGTTTCAGGAGTTTGGACACATCATCAATGTCTCTTCTCTTGCTGGCTTGGCCCCTGTCTCGGGGCTAAGTCTTTATGTAGCATCTAAGTTTGCTGTGCGTGGATTTTCGCTATCCGTAGCTGCTGAATTGAGAAATTTTGGTGTGGATGTGAGTGTGATTTGCCCGGATTTGGTCAATACACCCATGCTGGATCTCCAGCTTAATTATCCCGAAGAAGCCAAATTGACTTTTAGCGGCCCATCAAAAGTCCTCCAGCCAGAAGATATCGTGAGAGAAATCCTTCAGCTCATGCAAAACCCCAAACTTCAAGTGTGTGTACCCGCTTCCCGTGGATTGCTTGCCAAAATCGCCGGAGCCTGGCCTGCTTTCGCAGAAATATTTAGAAGTTCCTTAGAAAAAAAGGGAAGGAAAAACCTTAAAAGTCTTCGTAAGTTACAGGATTTGAGCGATTAACATTTTTTAATACGAAAATTGTCGTATTTATTTTGAAATTACGATTGCCTTCGTATAACTTTGGTACGAAGCTAATCGTAATTACTCCCATGAACAAACCAACTGAAGCCGAACTGGAGATTTTATCCATTCTCTGGAAACTCAAAGAAGCCAGTGTCCGCCAAGTCCACGAGCGACTTGCCGAGACCAAAGACACAGGCTACACCACTACGCTCAAGATCATGCAGATCATGCATGCCAAAGGTATGCTGGCCAGAGACGAAGAGAGTCGCACACACATTTACCGCCCGCTGGTCAAGCAGGGAGATACCCAGAAATCCCTGTTGAAAAATTTGCTGACCACTGCTTTTGGCAATTCTTCCAAATCCTTGGTAATCCAGGCTTTGGGACAGGAAAAGCCTTCTAAGGAAGAAATGGATGAAATCAGAGCTTTTTTGGATAACCTAGAAAATGATAACCGATGAAACTTTTAAATGATTGGATCCCTGCTGAACTGCTGAAAGCTTTGGGCTGGACGCTGGTTCATTCTATTTGGCAGCTCATTTTAGCCGCAACCCTGCTTTGGTTGGTTTTAAAAATCATAAAAAATAAAACTCCAGCCCTTAAATATGGGATGGCGGTAGGTTTGTTGATCCTTTCGTTTGGAGGTGTCATCGGAACTTTCATTTATCAATTGTCCCAAACAGGAGTAAGCTCAGAATTTGAAGGTGCTTTTGGAGAAATTATCTGGGTTTATCAGGGTCAGGCAAATCAACAGTTGACTTGGGAAAGCATCCTGGCGAAAGGTACTTTTTGGATTGAAAGTAACTTGTTGATTTTGGTCAATTTCTGGTTTTTTGGGGCACTGATGTTTCTTTTTAAGTTGCTAAATAGTCTCTCGGAGATCCGAAACCTTCGAAAAAACGCCTCTTTGTTAGAGGATTTCGAGGTAATCAAGATGGCGCATCGTCTTGTGGGTAAGCTAGGCGTCAGGAAGGAAGTCGAATTCCGAACCAGCACTTTAATTCAATCTCCCTTGACTTTCGGTACTATCAAGCCCGTGATATTGCTTCCTGCGGCTTTGATTTTTCAATTAAGCACTGCGCAGTTAGAAGCGATTATAGCCCATGAAATCGCCCACGTCAAGCGAAATGATTACCTCAGCAACTTGCTTCTTTCCGGTTTGGAGATCCTGTTTTTCTTTCATCCGTGCTATTGGTGGATGAGTCAGACGGTGAAAGAGCTCCGGGAAAATGCAGCTGATGATTTGGCACTTAAGGCTGGTATTCAGCCCAAAGTATTGGCCACCAGCCTTGCAGAAGTGCTCAATTTTGCGAAGCAAAATCCACCTGATCTTGCACTTGCGGCCTCCAAAAAAAGAAACCCAACCCTGCTTCGAATCAAGCGGATGCTGGGCTATGAAACTGAAAACTATCCACAAACCTCTATTATTTCTATCCCCATGCTACTTACCTTATTTCTCAGTGCCGGCCTGATGGCAAGTGCACAACAAGACGCACCAAAGTCAGAATTCAAAAATGAAAAAAGCGCAGCGATTCAATCAAGGCTTGAAATTGCGCCTGCCTGGGATACCATTCCGACTTCAAACCTGCGAAATTCCAAAATCGAGAATCATCGAATATCAATCACGACTGAGGATGGCAAAACCTATCACATCATCGGAGATAAAATGATCTCAGGTAAGGATACCTTAGCGATTAGCAATAAAGTAAGACTAGAATTGGAGAAGTTGATGCAATTTGATGCGGAAAACATGCCAGAGCTGATTATCCCTGATGCTCCGGAGTTTGACCATGAATGGATTGCTCCTGCTCCTGATTATGATCTGGATATTCCTTTGCCTCCGGATCCAATCGAGCCACCTTTTGAAAGTTTTGAATTCGAGAATTTTTCTACATGGAATTTTAGTTTCGGAGACACCTCGAAAATGAGTAAAGAAGAGCGGGAGAGATGGAGAAAAGAAATCGAGTTAATGGCCAAGGAAGGAGCAATCCATACCGAAAAGATGTCTAAAGAGTGGGAGAAAAAATGGCGAGAAAATGAATCTTCTCGTCGTGAAAAAATGGCAGAATGGGAAGCGAAATTTCAACTAGAATTCCAGCCGAAATTGAAAGAGTTCGAACAAAAAATGAAGGCATGGCAAGAAGCAAATGAGCCAAAAATCAAGGAGTTCGAATCAAAAATGAAAGCCTGGCAAGAAGCTCAAGAGCCGAAAATGAGGGAATTTGAACTCAAAATGAAAGAGTGGGAAGCAGCCCATAAACCCAAGATGGAGGAATTCCAACGAAAAATGGAAGCTTGGCAAAAAGAACATCAGGTGAAAATGGAAGAACTCCAAAAGCTACTTAAAGAGGAGTTCCAAAAAGAAAAAGATAAAAATTAATTGTGTGTTGATACCTCATAAAAGACCTGTCCCTTAGGGCAGGTTTTTTAATTTTTAGCTATTCGAAATGGACAAGAGATAGGTTTTTCATGGGATTTTCTCCCACATTTTTTCAGTTCGTATCCAAGTGGGTAGCATGAGTTAAGAGATTTAGATTCAAAAACCTCAAATATGGCCTAATTAGGCCTATTTTTTTGCTCTTTACTCCTGCTGCTAAACCTTTGAGAATCAATAAAATTTTCTTGGGTTTTTTCTAAAAAATATTGGGTTGGAACATTCTTTTGGCTACTTTTAAAACAAAGTGGGAAAAAGTGGGGGAAAGTGGTAGAATGTGTACGCCATTTTCTTACTTTTGTTTTTACAGAAAACTCTACCGAATAGAAGTAAGCCAATGTTCAACAGTCAATACGATAGCAAGCTAGATCCCAAAGGGCGTCTGGTGTTGCCTGCCAAGATCAAGGCGGCAATTCCTGAGGCTAACGGGACGTCGCTCATGCTCCGCATGGCTGAAGACAAATGCCTTGCGCTCTATCCCATGGTAGAGTATAAGAAGCTAGAGAGTCAGATTAAATCCCTGAATATCAACAATCCAGAGCAGCGTATGCTGCAAAGGTCTTTTTTCAATTCCATCGTCGAGGTGGAATTGGATGCTGCGGGGAGATTGCTGATTCCCAAGCTTTATCAAACCTATGCCAGCCTGGACAAGGACGTCGTGGTCGTGGGCATGGGAACTCGTATCGAACTCTGGAATCCTGACAATTACCTCAAAAACATCATTGTAGATCCGGCGGACTTGTCCGGCCTGATGGAAAAGTATCTCTCCTAAGCGCTATGACTGAGTCTGTGTACCATATCCCAGTGATGCTCGCCCAATGCACTGAAGGCTTGGCTATTGATCCCAACGGGATCTATGTCGATGTCACCTTTGGGGGTGGAGGTCATTCCAAGGAAATTTTAAAACACCTGGATAAAGGCCATCTCTATGGATTTGATCAGGATAGCGATGCGCTGGCAAATGCTCCTGAAGATCCTCGATTCACATTCGTACAGGCCAATTTCCGGGATATCAAGCGGTACCTGAGGCTGTATGGTGTGAAGCAAGTGGATGGGATCTTGGCTGATTTGGGGATTTCCTCGCATCAGATTGATGAGCCGAGTAGGGGTTTTTCGACCCGGTTTAGCGGCAACCTGGACATGAGGATGAATCAGTCGGCAGAAATATCTGCCAAAGATGTCCTGAATACCTATGAGGAAGGAAAGCTTCATAAGATTCTCGGGATCTATGGGGAAGTCAAAAATGCCAAAACGCTGGCTCAAGCAATTGTAGCAGAGCGTGCGGCAAAGCCATTTGAGACGACAGAAGGCTTTACGGCATTCTTGAAAAAGTTTGCACCGAGAGGAAAGGAATACAAATACTTCGCTCAGGTCTTTCAGGCGTTGAGAATTGAAGTAAACGATGAAATGGGAGCATTGGAAGAAATGCTCCTGAGTGCAGTGGAATTGCTCAAGCCCGAAGGGCGACTGGTAGTCATGAGCTACCATAGTCTAGAGGACCGTCTGGTGAAAAACCTGATGGCAAAGGGCAAATTCCAGGGTGAGGTGGAAAAGGATTTTTACGGAAATCTGATCCGTCCTCTGGAGCCAGTGACTAGAGGTGCTGTGGTGGCCGATGAGCAAGAGCTCGTGACTAATCCTCGGTCTCGAAGTGCCAAGTTGAGAGTAGCTAAGAAAGTAGGAAAATGAGTCAAAACACCTTTAAGCGCAAACTGAAGGCCGGGAACACACCGAAAGGAGGTCCCCAAAAGACCATTTTTACCTGGATGGAAGAGAAACTGGATGTGACAGGAATTTTGGGAGAAGGAGTACCGGTGCAATTGGTACCCCCTGTCGGATTTCTGGTACTGCTCGCTTTAATCTACATCTACAGCAATCACCGTGCAGAGAGCATGGTCCGAAAAATTGAAAAAGCCCAACAAGAAGTGGAAGATCTGCGAGCAGATGTCACCACCCTTGAGGCAGAATACATGCAAAGCAGCATGCAGTCAGAAGTGGCCAAGCGTGCAGCCCAGCTTGAAATCTATGAATTGAACCAGCCACCGATCAAAATCGAGGTAAGCAAGTGAACATCAAACGCTCCATAGTGCTCCGAGTAAGGGTGATTTTCATCCTGGTGGCTTTGGCTGCGTGTGCCATTCCTTATAAGATCGCCGTGGTTCAGCTGAAAGAGGGCGAGAAATGGAAGGCAAAAGCCGAGCAGGTCAACTTCCAGTACCGAGAAGTGCCCGCTACCCGGGGAAATATCTATGCGGCTGATGGCAGTTTATTGGCTACCAGTCTTCCTTTTTACCGAGTGGCTATCGATCCTACTGTGGTCAAAGATGTCAAGTTCAAAAATGGGATAGATTCCCTATCAAGATTGCTCTCCTCATTTTATAAAGACAAGTCTGCGACAGCCTACCGCCGCATGATTCAGGATGCGAGGACCGAGAAAAAGCGCTTTCTGGTTCTTAATAGGACTCAAATCGGGTTTCAGGAAATGCAGCTCATGTCTAAGTGGCCGATTTTTAGAGAAGGCCGAGCTGGCGGTGGAGTTATTTTTGAAAAAGTAGAAAAGCGATACCGCCCGTTCAACTCCTTGGCTAGCCGTACGGTTGGTTTTTTGAATGAAGATGAAAACGGAGCCGGAATCGAATATTCCTTCAACAATTACCTCAAAGGTACCGATGGAAAGGCTTTGTTTCAGCGGCTTTCCGGCAATGTATGGAAGCCCATGTTTGATGCAGATGACATCAAGCCGGAGAATGGATATGATGTATTCACCACCTTGGATGTAAATATCCAAGACATCGCAGAGACAGCTTTGAGAAGACAGTTGACCGATCGGGATGCTGCATTCGGTTCAGTGATTGTCATGGAGGTCAAGACAGGGCACGTCAAAGCCATTTCCAATCTTCAAAAAAATAAAAGTGGAGTAGGCTACTCTGAAAGCTACAACTACGCAGTGGGTGACATCGGAAGCGTTGAGCCAGGATCTACATTCAAACTAGTGTCGATGTTAGCCCTATTGGAGGAAAATAAAGTGACTCCCAATGAGCTGATCGAGACAGGAAATGGTGCACATCGCTTCTACAATCAAACCATGTACGATGCCAAGTACGGGGGGTATGGTACAATTACCATAAGAGAGGCATTTGAAAAATCATCCAACGTAGCGATTTCCAAATTGGTGGACATGCATTTTGGCTCCAGTCCTTCCAAGTTTATGGGGTATGTGGAAAAGGTTGGTTTGGCCGAACCTATGAATCTCCAGATTTCCGGAGAAGGTAAACCGTTTTTCAAAAAACCGGGAGCAAAAAACTGGTATGGGACCTCTCTTCCCTGGATTTCGATTGGGTATGAGTCCAAAGTCAATCCAATTCACACCCTAGCGCTCTACAATGCGGTAGCAAACAACGGCGTAATGATGAAGCCGCTTTTTGTCAAAGCGGTTGGAAGCGGTAATCAGATGGTAGAGACCTTCGAACCGACCGTATATCGCAAACAAATCGCATCCGAAAAAACAATTAAGCAGCTTCAGGCACTCCTCTTGGGAGTGGTAGAAACCGGGACTGCCAAGAATATCAAAAACGACAACTACAAAATCGCTGGAAAAACCGGAACTGCTCAAAAGCTTGTCAACGGCAAATACACCGAAACCTACTACACCAGCTTTGCAGGGTACTTTCCCGCTGATCGTCCAAAGTACAGCATGATTGTGGTGATTGATAGCCCAACAGGTCTTGCAGCATATGGTGGAGATGTCTCTGCACCGGTTTTCAAGGAAATAGCTGATCGAATCTATGCGCTGGATATGGAGCTAAATCCGGTAGATCAGACCAAGATTTTCACTGCTGAAAATCTTACTTCCAAACTCCCTGAGGTGGGTACAGGAAAAGGAGAGGAGCTGCAGGGAATCTTTGAGCAATTGGGAATTTCTGCCAAGACTCCTTCTGCTGAGGATTGGATTTCTGTGGCAGTCACTGACGATAAAATCAATTTAAAAATCAACGACACAGAAAAGCCTGTGGTGCCTGATGTGTCTGGAATGCCTTTGAGAGATGCCCTTTTCATTTTGGAAAACAAAGGCATTAAAGTGAATTACAACGGAAGGGGTAGGGTCATTGAGCAGTCCATTATGCCAGGTACCCAGCTGACTCCCAATACCACCATTAACCTAGTGCTTGGATAGATGAACGTGCTGAAGGACATATTATATAAGGTTTCACTTACCTCGACTATCGGCGACATGGAGCGTCGGGTGAGTGATATTGTATTTGATAGTAGAAAAGTGAGTGCCAATGCAGCATTTGTAGCTGTGCCCGGTACTCAAGTGGATGGTCATGATTTTATCCAGACTGCCTTGGAAATGGGTGCTTCCACCGTGGTTTGCGAGCGGCTTCCGGAGCAGTTGAAAGAAGATGTGACCTATGTGCAGGTAGTCAGTTCTGCCAAAGCATTGGGTATCATGGCTTCTAATTTTTATGGAAATCCATCAGATAAGATCAAAGTTGTAGCAGTCACCGGGACCAATGGCAAGACAACTACGGTAACGCTTTTGCACCAGCTTTTTGTCCGAATGGGCTACAGCACCGGCTTACTTTCTACAGTAGAAAATAAAATCAACGAGGAGGTAATTCCTTCGACCCATACTACGCCGGATGCGGTGAGTGTGCAGGCCTTGCTTCGCAAAATGGTAGATGCCGGATGTACGCACTGCTTTATGGAGGCGAGTTCCCATGCCATCGTACAGGAGCGAATTGCCGGTTTAAAGTTGGCTGGAGCGGTATTTACCAATATTACCCACGATCACCTTGACTATCACGGCACCTTTGACGAGTACATCAAGGCTAAGAAGAAGCTCTTTGATGAACTTCCCAAAGATGCTTTTGCCTTGGTCAATGCGGACGATAAGCGGGGGATGGTCATGGTGCAAAACTGCAAAGGCACCTATCAGACTTTTGGCTTGAAATCAGCCGCTGACTTTAAAGCGAAAATCCTATCCAATACACTGGAAGGCCTCGAGCTGGATATCAATGGCAAGTTGATCTGGTTTAGAATGATTGGCTCTTTCAATGCTTACAATCTCCTTGGAGTATTGGGAGTAGCAGTCCTTTTGGGTGAGGACGAAGAGGAAGTTCTAAGACAGCTATCCGGGATTAAAGGTGCCAAAGGGCGTTTTGACCGAATTTCAATTGGTGGTATCACTGCCATCGTGGATTATGCCCACACCCCGGATGCCTTGGACAATGTCCTCAAGACGATCAATGCTTTCCGGACCGGAAATGAGCAGCTGATCACGGTAGTGGGATGTGGAGGAAACCGAGACAAAACCAAGCGCCCAACCATGGCGAAGATTGCCGTTTCGGAGAGCACCAAGGCCATTTTCACTTCTGACAATCCGCGATTTGAAGAACCCATGGAGATCCTCCGGGATATGCAGGCTGGCGTAGGGCCTTCGGAAGTACGGAAAACCCTCACCATCGAGGACCGAAGAGAGGCCATCAAGACAGCCATTATGCTTTCCCAAAAGGGAGATATCATCCTCATTGCCGGTAAAGGCCATGAAGATTACCAAGAAATCAAAGGCGTAAAGCATCACTTTGATGATGCAGAGGTCGCGACAGAATTATTAACCCAATTGACAGGAAACTAAGATGCTCTACCCCATTTTTGATTACCTAGATCGAGTGTTGGACATCCCGGGAACGGGCGTGTTCCGATACATCTCGTTCCGTGCAGGAATGGCAGCTGTGATTTCTTTGATCATTACCATCACGTTTGGCCATCACATCATCAATTGGATCCGAAACAGACAAATCGGTGAGACTGTCCGTGATTTGGGACTGGAAGGACAAAGCCAAAAGAAAGGCACACCTACGATGGGAGGCCTGATGATGATCGCCGCGATCCTCATTCCTACTTTACTTTTTGCCAATCTGAATAATATCTACATCATCCTTCTTTTGATCACGACAGTTTGGTTGGGATTGATAGGATTCTTGGACGATTACATCAAGGTTTTTCGCAAAAACAAGGAAGGATTGAAGGGTAGATTCAAAATTGTAGGACAGATTGGAATCGGTATCATCGTGGGTGCCACACTTTATTATCATGACGATGTGGTCGTTCGTGAATTTTCCACTCCGGTATCTGTAGAGAGTGGTGTTGTGGAGACTCCGGCATTCCAAGATGTCAAAGCACTCAAGACTACCATTCCATTTTTCAAAAACAACGAACTCAACTATGAGAACCTCCTCGGTTTCATGGGTGAGTCCATGGTACCTGTACTCTACATTTTGGTTGCGATTTTCATCATCACGGCTGTATCCAATGGGGCAAACATCACTGACGGGATCGACGGATTGGCTGCAGGTACCTCTGCAATTATTGGATTGGCGATTGCCATTTTCGCTTACCTGAGTGGTAATGCCATTTTCTCCCAATACCTCAACATCATGTACATTCCCAACTCCGGGGAGCTCGTGATTTTTGCTGCAGCATTTATCGGGGCATGTATCGGTTTCCTCTGGTACAATGCCTATCCGGCTCAAGTTTTTATGGGAGATACCGGTTCGCTGATGCTCGGTGGAGTGATCGCAGTATTGGCTTTGACCCTTCGCAAGGAGCTATTGATTCCGGTTATGTGCGGGATTTTCTTAGTCGAAAATCTCAGTGTCATGATTCAGGTCAGCTATTTCAAATACACAAAAAGAAAATATGGAGAGGGACGAAGGATTTTCTTGATGTCTCCTCTTCACCATCATTACCAGAAAAAAGGCATTCACGAAGCCAAGATCGTGACTCGATTTTGGATCGTGGGAATCCTCTTGGCAGTCATCACTTTGGCAACCCTTAAACTGAGATAAAACATCGTCATGAAACAACTAGCCATCCTTGGAGCCGGAGAAAGCGGATTGGGAGCAGCACTGCTCGCCAAGCGGGAAGGCTATGGCGTGTGGGTTTCGGATATGGGAGCCATTTCTTCATCCAGAAAAGAAGCCTTGATTGAGGCAGGGATAGGTTTTGAGGAGGGTGGTCATGATGAAGCAAAAATTCTTTCCTCAGACTTGATCATCAAAAGTCCGGGGATTCCAGACAAGGCTCCTTTGATCAAAAAGGCCCATGAGGAGGGAATTCCGGTAATCGATGAATTGGAGTTTGCCTGTCATTACTCTGCAGGTAAGGTGATTGCCATCACAGGTACCAATGGAAAAACAACCACGACCCTTCTGACCTACCATCTGCTTAAAGAGGCAGGGTTGGATGTGGGGCTTGCAGGCAATGTGGGAAAAAGCTGGGCGGGCCAATTGGTAGAAAAGGACCACGATTGGTGGGTCATTGAGACTTCCAGCTTTCAGATTGACGGTTTTATGTGCTTCAGACCCAACATTGCGGTCCTGACCAATATTACTCCGGATCACTTGGATCGATATGAGTACCAGCTGGACAACTACATCATGTCCAAGATGGGCTTGTTTAAAATGATGACCTCCAGAGACAAGGCTATTTATTACAAGGAGGATCTTCTGAGCCAAAAAGGACTTCAGATAAAGCCGGCTAAAGCCTCAGCTTTTTGGATCTCACTTGAAGAAAAGCAAGAAAAAGGAGGCTTCAGCGATGGAGAGCTGTTGATTATCAATGCCGCAGATAAGACTGCAAAAATTCCAGTCAGTGGACTTTCCATCCAAGGCAAGCATAATATTCTGAACTCGCTATTCGCTGGTACTGCTGCTCTTCTGGCAGGATTGACGGAAGAGCAGTTGATAGCAGGTTTCAAAACCTTCAAAAATGCTCCTCACCGGATGGAATTGATCCGTACGGTGGATGGTGTTCGCTTTGTCAACGATAGCAAAGGTACCAATGTGGAGTCTACTTACTATGCTTTGGGAAGCTACACGGATCCCATGATCTGGATAGCCGGAGGTGTGGACAAAGGGAATGATTACACGGTGCTCTATGACTTGGTCAAGGATGGTAAAGTGAAAGCCCTGATCTGCTTGGGTACCGATAATGAAAAGCTCAAAAAGGCTTTTGCGGGAAGTATCTCTGAAATCAGAGAAACTCAGGATATCCGTGAAGCAGTGCTTTGGGGACAACAATTGGCAGCTAAAGGTGAAGTAGTGTTGCTTTCACCGGCATGCGCCAGCTTCGATTTGTTCAAAAATTACGAAGACCGCGGCGAGCAGTTTCGTTCAGCGGTTTTGAATTTAAATGAAAACCAAGAGGTATGAATCACCTGAAGGCATGGATAGACGAGCATTTTAAGGGCGATCCCATGATCTGGGCGATCGTGATTTTGCTTTCTATGTTCAGCATTCTGGTGGTATACTCAGCCACCGGGACCTTGGCTTATAAGACTGCCGGAGGCAATACAGAATTGTATTTGTTCCGTCATTCCTTCTTGGTGTTCCTGTCACTTTTTGTGATGTGGCTGGCGCATAAGATGCCTTACAGGAAATATGCCCTTTATGCGAGGCTGTTCATGTACCTGTCCATTCCACTATTGGCGGTGACATTCTTCTTTGGGGACAATATCAATGAGGCCAATCGTTGGTTGACCATTCCGGTCATCAATCAGGCATTTCAGCCTTCAGATTTGGCGAAACTCTCCTTGATTGCAGCACTTGCTGCCATGCTTGCCAAGCGTCAAAACAACATCGAGGACTTGACGGGTACTTTGCTTCCCATCATTATTTCCATCGGAGCCATCTGCGCACTCATCGGCATGGCCAATATGTCCACGGCTATTTTATTATTGATGACTTGTCTGCTGATCATGTTCATTGGACGAGTTCCTGTGAAGCATTTGGCACTTGTGGTCATGGTCGGGTTATTAGGATTGTCTATTGCATTGATTGCAGGTCAGCGTTTGGAGACTTTTATTTCCCGGATTGAGTCTTTCAAGGAATCCAAAGGAGATGACACCAAAATTCCTTTTCAGGCAGAGCAATCTTACATCGCTATTGCTACGGGAGGTATTACCGGAAAAGGTCCCGGTAACAGTGATCAAAGAAATTCACTGCCTCACCCGTATTCTGATTTCATCTACTCCATCATCATCGAGGAATACGGCATGGTGGGTGGAGCTGCAGTGCTTTTCCTCTACCTCGCACTCCTCTATCGCGGGATGCGAATCGTCGCCAATTCCAACAAGGCCTTCGGAGGTTTGCTTTCCGCAGGTTTGAGTTTCGCCTTGGTCATCCAAGCCTTGGTCAATATGGCCGTGGCCGTGGGGTTGGGGCCAATTACTGGACTTCCGTTGCCGCTTTTGAGCATGGGAGGCACCTCTTTGATTTTCACCGGAACTGCCCTTGGGATTATCCTAAGTGTGAGCCGTGGAGATCATCAGGATGAGGCTGTAGCAGCCGAATCCAATAAAGTAAGTAACCGATTACGAACAGCATAAACCCAAAAAGCCATTAGCGCTCAGTCTACATATCGAATTCTCATCAGCGGTGGAGGCACCGGGGGACATATCTATCCCGCGATTGCCATCGCCAATGCCTGGAAGGAAAAATATCCTGACAGTGAGATTCTATTTGTGGGTGCTCTGGGCAAAATGGAAATGCAAAAAGTGCCCGAAGCAGGCTATCCAATCAAAGGACTCCCTGTGGCTGGTCTTCAGCGCAGTTTGTCTTTGGCCAACCTGAGCTTTCCTTTCAAACTCTGGAAAAGCTTGAGAATGGCAGCGCAGATTGTAAAGGAATTCCGTCCGCATGCAGTGGTGGGAGTAGGCGGCTATGCGAGTGGTCCGGTGCTTTATGCGGCGCAAAATAAGGGAATCCCTACCCTCCTTCAGGAGCAGAATTCCTACGCAGGGCTGACCAATAAGCTATTGGCCAAAAAGGCCCATTCCATCTGCGTGGCTTATCCGGGCATGGATCAGTTTTTCCCAGCCGGAAAAATCAAGATTACCGGAAATCCTGTCCGAAAAGACATTTTGGACTTGTCAGGAAAAAAGGAAAAAGGGATCGAACATTTCGGATTGGCTACAGACCGAAAGACCATTTTGGTACTCGGAGGATCATTGGGAGCACGTACGCTCAATCAGGCTGTGCTACAGGATATGCAAAAGCTGGAAGAAGCAGGCTACCAAGTCCTGTGGCAGAGTGGAAAATTCTACTTCAAGGACATGCATGCCAAGCTGGAAGATACCGGTCTGAAGCACATTCACTTGAGGGAATTTATCCGCGAAATGGACTTGGCGTATGCTTCGGCAGATGTGATTGTGTCACGAGCTGGCGCGCTTTCGGTATCCGAACTCAGCTTGGTAGGAAAACCGGTGATTTTCATCCCCTCTCCTAACGTGGCTGAAGATCATCAAACCAAAAATGCGATGGCCTATGTCAACCATCAGGCGGCAGTGCTCCTCCGAGATACAGAGGCAGTAGGTCAATTGAAAACCAAAGTAGATGAGCTCCTTCAGAACACTGCTATTGCAGCGACTCTTGGAGAAAATATGAAAAAACTGGCTAAGCCGGATGCGGCAAATGCCATTATCAACGAACTCGAATTCTTAGTCAAATGACATTCAAAGGAATACATAAGGTCTTTTTCCTCGGTATCGGCGGTATCGGCATGAGTGCTTTGGCGCGTTGGTTTCGTCATGAGGGATATCCTGTGGCAGGATATGACAAGACTCCTTCGCCTTTGACTGAAGAGCTGGAGAAAGAGGGAATGCAGATCACTTTTGAGGATAAAGCAGATAGTATCCCATTTGATTTCACCACTGATCCAGATGAGGTCTTGGTGGTTTGGACGCCTGCGATTCCAAAAGACAGTGTGCTTCTCAACTTTTTCCAGGCCCATTACCAACTCAAAAAACGATCTGAAGTCCTGGGTATGATTACCAAGGATTTTTATACCATCGCCGTGGCGGGAACACATGGCAAAACCAGTACCTCTTCGCTTATTGCACATTTGTTGAAGTCAGCAGGAAAGCCTGTGGCGGCTTTCTTGGGCGGTATTACTCAGAATTACAACAGCAACCTGATTCTTCCGGGTAAGTCTAAAGAGGCGACCCTCGTGGTGGTAGAGGCGGATGAATTTGACCGCTCTTTCCTCCGACTTCACCCCAATGAAGCTGTGGTCACCAGTGCAGATCCGGATCATTTGGATATCTATGGTGACGAGGCGACCATCTTGGACGGCTTCAGAGAATTTATCCGTTTGGTAGATAAAAAAGGCAAGCTCTACCTCCAGACTCATGCTTGGTATCGTCTGGGGGAACAGGTGGGTTCGGGGGCAGGAATCCGTGAATACGGACTTCGCTCCTCAGGCATTCATGCCGAGAATATCATTGCCAAGCCAGGGACTTTCCAATTCGATTACATCGGAACCAAGGCTCAAATCAAGGGTTTGGAGCTTCACATTCCAGGATTTCATAATGTGGAAAATGCTTTGGCAGCCATAGCTATTGCGGTAGATCATGGAGTCACTGAAGACCAGATTCGAGAAGGAATCAAGTCATTTCGTGGAGTAAAGAGACGTTTTGAAATTCACTCTTCTACTCCGGGTGCTATTTACATCGATGACTATGCTCATCATCCGGAGGAAATCAAAGCTTGTCTTAGCTCTGTACGGGCCATGTTTCCGACCCAAAGAATGACGGTCATCTTCCAACCGCATCTCTTCACCCGTACCCGGGATTTTGCAGAGGGATTCTCAGAAAGTCTATCCTTGGCTGACGAGGTAGTGCTCTTGGATATTTATCCCGCACGAGAGCTTCCTATTCCTGGAGTGACATCAGAGATGCTTATGGGTGGAATCAAGGCTGGCAAGAAGACTTTGATTCAGAAAAATCAGGTGATGGATTACCTGAAGGAATCCCAGCCCGAGGTCTTAGTGACCATGGGTGCAGGAGATATTGACCGTTTGGTACCTGCCATCGCAGCTTGGATGAATTCAATCGCTAAATCCGGCCAATCATGAATAAGAGAAAGCTAAAAAAGGGACTTGGATTTATGACGCTCTGCTTGGTTTTGGTAGGGTTTATTGGATTTGTGGAAAAGCAAGTTCAGCTCAAAACCTACCAAGGATTGGAGATTGATCTAGAGGCAGTAAGTGGGGTGTACTTCGTCGAGGAAAAGGAAATTGAAGGGATTGTGTCTTCAGCATTTCCGGAATTGAAAGCCGGACTTCCGCTGTCAGAGGTTCCATTGAGCGCCATGGAGGAAAGGCTTCTTGGTCATCCCTTCATCAAGTCAGTGGAGGCCTCAGTCGGTCAAAAAGGAATTGTTAAAGTGAGCATCACTCAGCATGAGCCGATTGCAAGAATTGCCAGACCGGATGCTGCCGATGGCTACATCACCAAGGAAGGGTTGATCATTCCTACCTCTCCGACCTATACCAGTAGGGTATTGATTTTGGAAGGAGCCTATGCTGAAGAATTGATGAATCAGGGAAGTGTGGAGGCCATGCCCGAACTGATGCCTTTGATCCAATTCATCACCATGGATGAGTTTTGGAATGCCCAAGTGACTGAGCTGGAGATTAATAAAAAGAACGATATACGAATTCACCAGCAAGTGGGGAAGCAGGTGATCGAATTTGGGGACGCACTGGACTTTGAGAGCAAATTCAAGCGAATTGAAGTGCTGTACAAGGAAATTTTACCGAGAAAAGGCTGGAATGCTTATGAGCGCATCAGCGTGAAGTTTAAAAATCAAATTGTTTGTGAATAAAGCTTGGATATGGAAAACGACAAACTGATTGTAGGTCTGGACATTGGGACGACTAAGATCTGCGCGATCATCGGACGCAAAAATGAATTTGGCAAGCTCGAGGTACTCGGCATGGGCAAGGCTGTCTCTGACGGAGTCGATCGAGGGATAGTGACCAATATCGAAAAGACGGTCAATGCCATCCAAAAGGCTGTGGAGGAATGTGCAAACATGGCTGATGTGGATATTGCTGAGGTAATCGTCGGTATCGCTGGCCAGCATATTCAGAGCAAAATCATGCATGGCAGCATCATGCGCCAGCCAACGGAGGACGAAATCACCATTGAAGATGTACTTCGCCTCACGGCCGATATGCACAACATGGTCGTGCCTCCGGGAAATAGCATTATTCACGTAATGCCACAGGAATATACCGTCGATTACGAAGGGGGTATCAAAGATCCTGTGGGTATGTCGGGTACACGATTAGAGGCTGATTTCCATATCATCACCGCACAAAGCACCGCGATCAATAACATCAACAAATGTGTCAAACGCGCGAATCTGACTTCCAAGCAGCTGATTCTCGAGCCTTTGGCCAGTTCTCTTTCTGTTTTGAGTGATGAGGAAAAAGAAGCCGGTGTTTGCCTTGTAGACATCGGAGGGGGTACGACTGATATTGCCATTTTCTACGAAAATATCATCCGACATACTGCTGTTATTCCGTTGGGAGGCAACATTATCACCTCAGACATCAAAGAAGGCTGCATGCTCATGCAGAATCAAGCTGAGCTCCTGAAGACACGCTTTGGAAAAGCAATCGCTGAAGAAGCCAATCCAAATGAAATCGTATCCATACCCGGGCTAAAAAACAGACCTCCAAAAGAGATTTCTATCCGAACCTTGGCTTCCATTATCCAGGCCAGAATGGAGGAAATCATCGAAATCGTGCAGAATGAAATCATGCAAAGTGGCTACTATAAGAAGCTTGCTGGGGGCATTGTACTCACAGGCGGAGGATCTCAATTGCAGTTTATCTCGCAGCTTTTTGAATACATGACCGGTCTGGATACCAGAGTAGGCTATCCCAATGAGCACTTAGGCAAGTCTGCTATTGAGGAAGTAAAGAGTCCGATGTATGCCACCACAGTGGGGCTGGTATTAGCAGGGTTCAAATCACTCGATGATCGGGAAGGCGCCTATAAAAGCAGGAAAGCTAATGCAGGTTTGAAACCCTCAAAAATTATGGGTGACAGAGGGAAAATCCTGAGTGACAGTATCCTAAAAGCAATCGGAACCAAACTAAGAAACATGATCACCGATGATATCGGGGATGATAAAAATTACAACTAGGGCTTATGATTGGGGGAGATAACCCGCCTTGCAGGTTATTTCCCTTTTCTTCCCCATTCACAAAAATTACTTACAACTGAAAAATTTCACCAAACCATAAAATATGTCAGATAACATGAAAGATTACAGATTTGATCTCCCAAAGAATCAAAAGTCAATTATCAAGGTAATTGGCGTTGGTGGTGGCGGTAGCAACGCCGTAAACCACATGTACAGCCAAGGCATCAAGGATGTGGAGTTTGTGGTAGTCAATACCGACGCTCAAGCCTTGAAATCAAGCCCCGTTCCTTTAAGACTACAATTGGGAGCCAACTTGACCGAAGGTCTTGGAGCTGGCGCCAATCCTGAGCAAGGAAGAAATGCTGCCTTGGAGTCTCACGAAGAAATCAGAGAACTTCTTGCTGACAACACTAAGATGGTGTTTATCACAGCAGGTATGGGTGGAGGTACCGGGACCGGTGCAGCTCCAGTTGTAGCCAAAATTGCCAAAGAACTCAACATCCTGACGGTAGGTATCGTGACTGCACCGTTTATGTTTGAAGGCAAAAAGAAAATGGCTGTTGCTCAGGCTGGTATCGAGGCGCTTCGCGAAAATTGCGATACTGTTCTTGTGATTCTTAATGACAAGCTCAGAGAAATCTATGGCAACTTGGCTATCCGTACGGCCTTCAGCAAGGCAGATGATATCTTGACCACTGCGGCGAAATCCATCGCTGAGATCATCACGATTCATCAGGATGTCAACGTCGATTTTGAAGACGTGAAGACTGTCATGAAAGAAGCCGGTGCTGCAGTAATGGGTTCGGCCACCGAAGAAGGTGAAGGCCGTGCCATCCGTGCTGCTGCCTCTGCGATCTCTTCCCCTTTGCTCAACAACGTGGAAATCAAAGGAGCTCAAAAAATCCTTCTTTCCATCATGTCAGGCGAAGAAGAAGAACTTTCTATGGACGAACTCAGCGAAATCACCGAGTACATCCAAGAGAAGGCCGGAGACAATGCTGAGGTAATTTTTGGTCAGGGCATCGATTCCGAATTGGGCAAAGCTATCCGAGTGACAGTGATTGCTACAGGATTTGAGATGGATAGGCTGTCTGACAAGAGTGCCAAAAAACTAGAATCTGCTCCGGTATCTGCTTTTGCCACACCCATCGCCAGCACTCCGGTAGCTACTCCTGAAGTGGTAAAAACCGTAATCAACCTGGAATCAGGGAAGGCTCAACAAGTGAAAGAAGAGCCTATCGCAGGTGGATCTACCTTTACGTTTTCCATGCCAAAAGCTCCTGTAGCAGCTCCTAGCACTCCAAAAGTGGAAGAAGAACCCATCGAGGAATTTGTTTTTTCTGTTCAGCCAATTGTTGAGGAAAAAACAGTTGAAACTAAAGTGGAGGAGGTAGAAAAAATCGTTCACAATCTCTATGAAGAGACTGAAAAGAAGAATGAAAAACTTCCTCAGGAGTCTCAGCCTACTGCTCCGCTCTATGCCAATGATTACTATGAACAAATGAAGCAAAAGGCCATTCAGAGAGCGCATGAGCGATTTGAGAAGCTCAAAGGCAATCGGGTCTTCAATGCTTCGCCTGAAGAAATGAAAGAGAAAATGAATGTGCCTGCCTATCAGCGCAAAAATGTGGTCCTGAATGAACCACAGCACAGCTCTGAGCCAGCCATCAGCAAGTATAACCTAAGCAACGAGAGTGAAATTCTCGGCAACAATAGATACCTGCATGACAATGTGGACTAAGTCCTAAAACTCAAGCAGCATGTCTGCCTGGGTATGTAGGAGTTCTACATACAGCCTGTTGGTGAGCAGGTTATCTGACATATTTTGCTCGATTTTGGCAAGCTTCGGCTTGAGAGCAAGAACATGCATACCCAGATAATGGAAGATGTCGGTGAGGTGGCTCAGTGCGATGCCACCCCCGCCTATTCCGGAGGAGATGCCAACCAATGCACACTTTTTATTTCTGAAAGTGTTTGGATAGGTCATCCCGTCAATAAAAGTCTTCAGAATTCCCGGAAACGAACCGTTGTATTCTGCTACGATAAATACAAACTTTTTTCCTTCCTTGACGCGGTCATGAAAGGCGTTATATCCGGGATTTTTTCCGTTGTTTTCATAGAGCGCTGTGGCCGTAAAATCTGCCGGAAGGTGCTCCAGTTCTAAAATTTCAGACGCTACTCCTTTTTCTGTCAAAATGCTTTGATAGAGTTCCGCAATGGTTTTGGAAACGGAGTTCTTTCGGTTGGTACCTACGATAATCTTGATCATGGGGGTGAATTTTCTCACTCCTATACAAGCAAGTAGGGGTAAAAGTTCTAAGCCCCATCCAAAATCCTATCTTTGCTCCCAAATCAACAAACCATGGACTACCTCAATCAGATTCAAGAAGCTGTCTCATTTATTCAAAACAAGTACAACCAGCCCATTTCAGTTGGGATTATTTTAGGCACAGGCCTCGGTAGTTTGGGTAATCAGATCCAAGTCCAACTGGAGATTGATTACAAAGACATTCCGCATTTTCCGGTTTCTACAGTAGAAAGCCATTCTGGGAAACTGATTTTTGGGACTCTAGCAGGCAAAAGCGTCCTCGCCATGAAAGGCCGATTTCATTACTATGAGGGTTATTCCATGAAGGAGGTGACTTTTCCGGTAAGAGTCATGAAAAAGCTAGGAGTTTCCACGCTTTTGGTTTCTAATGCTTCCGGCGGACTCAATCCCACTCAGGAAGTGGGAGATGTAATGGTTATTTCCGACCACATCAACCTTTTCCCGGAGAACCCTCTAAGGGGTAAAAACTTCGATGAACTGGGCCCTAGATTCCCTGACATGAGCGATGCCTATTCCCGTCGACTGATCGATTTGGCCTTGGAAATTGCCAAAGAAAAAGGAATAAAACTCCACACAGGTGTCTATTGCGGCGTCGAAGGACCCAATCTTGAGACTCCTGCAGAATACAAATACCTTCGAATCATCGGAGGCGATGCAGTAGGTATGAGCACTGTACCGGAAGTATTGGTGGCAAGACACAGTGGCATGGAAGTATTTGGAATTTCGGCCATTACCGATTTGGGAGTAGAAGGTAAAATCCACCAAGTATCGCTTGAGGATGTCATAGCTGCAGCTGCAAAAGCCGAACCCGTCATGAGTCAGATCATGAGAGAGTTGGTGGGTAGAATTTAAATGTCAGATGTAGGATGTCAGATGTCCGATGAAGATTCTTAGAGTTTCTGGAATATTGTTAAGCTCAATTTTGAATAAGAAATAGCTTTAACTCACGAAAGCAAAAGACCTGTCAGGTTTCAAAAACCTGACAGGTCTTTTTTATTGCTGAGGAGGAAATTCTCTCATGGTCTGAATCATTTTTTCCATAAATGGCCTGATTTCTTGAGGCCAAAGTTCAGGAATTCGACCTACTTGCCACCAAATGATCTCAGATTCACGCTCAAAAGCCAGGTAATACCCGCCTTCCTCTACACAATTGGGACAGCCGATAAACTGCAATCCCCGAGGCATTAAGTAATCTTTTGGAAATGAGTTTTCGAGTTCCTGAGCCAAACTACCATATTTGGCGTCCATCGGGGAAGTTTTATAGACAATGATAGGCGCCTCTCGGAAGCTTCGCATGTTGTCTTCGTAGAGTTTACCTCCTTCAAACTTGTAAATTTGGATGCAATTGCCTTCACATAAGAGGTTCCACTGGCCAAAGATAAAAGCTTCCTCGTCTGGCTTCTCTTCTTCTTTGCAGGCGGTCAGCAGGGGAAGCGCAAGGAATAACAGAAATAGGATCTTTTTCATTTGACATTGAATTTGTTTAGAAAAACGAAGTCTGATTGGGATTGGTTTTTACATTTTTCCTGTAAAAATTTAAAAAAAACAGGTTTCTTCGAAGTCTCATGTCAAAATTTTCCTTTCAGCTAATTCTATTCTTTTTCTTCGGAATTACGGTTGCATACGGCCAAACAGATTCTTTGACCTTTCGATTTGGAAAAGCTCAAAATCAACATCCCAATACCTACGTCCTTACAGGTAAAATTCTCACGGAAGAAACCAATGAACCACTTCAAGGAGTTGGTCTACATGTAAATGGCGCTTTTACCGGAACGGTCACTGATAAATATGGCTTCTACTACCTTACGCTAGAGCCGGGAGTCCATCGGGTGACTTTTCGGCATATTTCCTACATCCCTGTCTTTACTCAAGTAGAGCTGTATGACAATGGTGTAGTCAATTTGGAAATGACTGTTAAAAGTTTCGAATTGGATGGGGTGGTCGTTGTGTCCGAAGATCCTGACCGAAATGTCCGCAACGCGATCACCGGAGTCACCAAGCTCACTACGCGTGAGTTGCGATCGATCCCTGCTTTTATGGGGGAATCAGATATTTTCAAAGGCTTGCAGCTCCTTCCCGGAGTGTCTTCAGTAGGTGAAGGCACCTCTGGAATCAACGTCCGTGGAGCAAAAACAGACCAAAACCTGATTCTGATGAATGAGGCTGTGGTCTTGAGTTCCAACCATGCGTTAGGCTTTTTATCGGGATTTAATACCGATGTGACGGAAAACTTCACCCTTTACAAAGGAAACTTACCTGCTAATTTTGGAGGCCGGGCTGGTTCGGCCTTAAATATCCTGATGCGTCCCGGAGATATGAATGCCTGGAAAGGCCAAGTGGGAATGGGCACTTCCAATGGCAAATTTTTGATTGAAGGGCCTATCGCAAGCGAGAAAGCAAGCGTGATTGCAGGAGGGAGAGTTTCCAATGTCAATTGGCTGCTCAATCAAACCCAAGACCTTGACCTACAGCAAAGTAGGATCAATTTTTATGATGGCTACCTGGGCTTGACTTGGAAGCTCTCCCAAGGACATACGATGGAAGCCAATACGCTGCTGACCGGGGACCGATTCCAGTTTTCAGATCAGTTTGGCTACGAGTGGAGCAATCGGGTAAGCTCTCTTCGTTACAAAGGGATTCTTGGAGATCACCTTTCCGTCAGTGCATTGGCCGCAGACGGGGATTTTTCAAATGCTTTTATCGATCCCGAGGGAGTCGAGGCTGCGCAAGTTCGAAATGGAATGAGGTATCAGCAGGGAAAGATTTCTGCCACTTGGGCCAAAGACCAACTCGCACTCACAGGTGGATTGGAAGCGCTGAATTACCAAGGCAAACCTGAAAAATTACTTCCCTTTGGTTTGGAGTCTGGCGTACAACCTGAGCAGGTAGACAAAGAAAAGGGAGTTGAATTTTCAGGTTTTCTTTCCCTTGAGCAGGAATTGAGCGCCACCACAGGGTTGATTGCTGGTATCCGCTATTCTTCCTTTACCCAGCTTGGTCCCGATTCTGTCTATCAATACCGACCCAATGCCCCACTCATTCCTTCCAATCAAATCGGTCAGGAAGTAGTGGGATCTGGAAAAGTGGCATCTTACTCGGGTTGGGAACCGAGGATTTCATTACGTCAAAACCTTACCTCCAGTCTTTCGCTTAAGCTCAGCTATGCTCGACTTTACCAGTACGTGCAGTCCGTTTCCAATACCTTTGGACCGACGCCTATCGACCTGTGGCAACTCAGTACGAAGTATATTCCACCTCAGCGATCCGATAGTTTTTCCTTTGGGATTTTCAAAAACTCCACGGACAATCGTTGGGAGTATTCCGTTGACGGCTTTTACAGAGCCAGCCAAAATCAGGTGGAATACCGTGATTTCGCAGAAATTTTCCTTAATCCTCATTTGGAGACAGAGTTGGTTCTCGGAGAAGGAAAAGCCTATGGAGCGGAATTTATGGTCAAGAAAAATCTGGGGATAGTTACAGGATGGCTTGCCTACACCTATTCCCGGTCCTTGTTTCGTTCAATGAGCCTATTTCAACAGGAGCAGATCAATTGCAATGAGTGGTTCCCCTCCAACTTTGACAAGCCTCATGAAGTCAACTTTATTCTAAGTCGGAAAATCTATCCCCGAGGTCTATTTAATCTCTCTGCCAATTACTCCACTGGTAGACCCGTGAGTGCGGTCAATGCCAGCTATATGCTCAATGGCGGCTTGTTGGTGCCTGATTATAGTGCAAGAAATCAGTATCGAATCCCGGATTATTTCCGCGTCGATGCTTCGTTTACCGTCGAAAAAGTATTTTCAAAAAAGGGAGATTCTCTCAATTTCAGCATTTACAACTTATTTGGAAGGAAAAATGCCTATTCGATCTTTTGGCAGCGAGATGGGGATTCTCAGCAGTTGAGGCCGTATCGACTGGCGATTTTGGGATCGATTTTTCCCTCCATTACCTATAGCATTCAGTGGGGAGGTGCCAATGACTAAGTTTCGGATTCACTTGCTATGGCTCATGTTGGCCTTGTTTAATTCCTGTGTGGAAAAAATAGATTTCAAACTGGATCGATTGGACAGGGAGCGGCTGATTGTGTCGGGAACGCTGACCGATTTGGCAGAGACACAGTATGTCTACCTTTCGCAGACGACGTCCAATGCCCGAAAGCCATTTATCGCGGACGAGGAGCGAAAAATATTTACTCTCAATGATCTGCCACGACCTGTTGAAGGTGCTCGTGTGATGCTTCATTGCAAGGAGACAGGTGACCTATGGGAATATCAGGAGACCAAAGCCGGAACTTATGAGTTGATTGGATTTCGGCCTCCTCGTCCCGGATTGGAGTACGAATTGGAGATTTGGACTCAGGAAAAAGTCTATCGATCTCAACCTCAACGTATGCCTGAAGTCGTAGGCGAGGATAAATTGAGCTTTAGCTTTGAGCGGGCTCGCTTGGAAAACAATCCTGAGGCAGCTTTAATCGCAATCGCTTCAGAAGTAACCTTGCCCAATCAGACGGGAGGTTATTACCTGCGCTGGGCAGTGGAGGAAATTTATTTTTGGGACCTTACTTTTTTCCCAAATCCATTCAATACACCTCCTCCCCCGTGCTACGTCACAGAGATTTCAGATGCAGAGCGGATCACTTTGGTAAATGGAGACCTTCTAAACAGACCAGGAGCGGTCAGTAGTCAGATTTTAGCGAAAAGACTGGTGGATCAGTCCTTTCTAAGTCGACATTATTTCAATGTCAAACAACTGAGCATCACCAAAGACGCACATGATTATTGGAGAAAGGTTAGGCAATTGGTAAATAATACAGGCTCTGTGTTTGATATACCTCCTGCACCCATAAGAGGAAATATGTACAATGTGGACGACCCTGAGGAAGTGGTGTTGGGTTACTTTGAAGTAGCCAAGGCGAAAATCACCCGAATCTATACTACTCGAGCAGATGTCCCATTCTTTTTGGAGGAGGTTTGCGAATACGTTCCGGGCAAACGCGCCACTGAGTACAAGCCAACTTGCTTGAGCTGTAACGTCTTCCCAAACAGCACCAGCCAACAACCCGAATGGTGGTTTGATCAATAATCAATGATCAATTTTCAATAACCAATGACCAATGACCTGGAAATAATGATCAATTACTTAGCCACCAATTATCAATAACCAATAACTAATTTTCAGTTCCTTACCTCTTCATCCCCATATAGTCCACCACAAAGTAGCTCATCACCCGTACACCAAGCTTGAAGCCGCTTTCGTCCAGGTAAAAATCAGGAGTATGGTGAGAGGGAGTTTTCAATGGATCTGCTCCGGGTTTCATCCCACCAAGGAAGACAAATACGCCCGGCTTTTCGCGTTGGAAAAAACTGAAATCTTCCGAACCGGTCATCGGATCCATCAAGACAACATTTTCTTTACCTGCAGCTGCGTCAAGGGTCGGAATCATTTTGGCAGTGAGGGCTTCGTCATTCACAGTGGAAGGATAGAGCTTAGTGATGGTCACTTCAGCTTTAGCCCCTGCACTCTCGGCTATGTGGGTTGCGATTTCGTTGATTCTGCGGTGCACCAAGGCTTGCTGATCGTCTCCAAAGGTTCGGATGGTACCGATCATTTCCACTTTTTCGGGAATAATATTGTGGCGGATTCCACCATGGATAGCGCCTACAGAGACCACTGCAGGATTTTGAGTTACATTGACGCTGCGCGAAAGGATGGTCTGAAGTCCAGTCACAATCTGAGCGGAGGTGACCACCGGATCTACGCCTGACCAAGGAGATGCCCCGTGGGCCTGCGTTCCGAGTACGTTGATACCTAATATATCCACCGCGGCCATGGTAGGTCCTGGGCGATAGCCGATTTTACCAGCTTCAATCTGCGCCCAGATGTGCAAACCGAAAACCGCATCCACATCTTTCATCACGCCTTCTTTGACCATCAGTTCAGCCCCTGCCATATCCACATCGCTTACCCCTTCTTCAGCGGGTTGAAAGATGAATTTGACGGAACCCTCCAGTTGATTTTTCATTCCTGCCAGTACCTCAGCCACACCCATCAGGATAGCCGTGTGGGAATCGTGTCCGCAGGCATGCATCACGCCCGTCTGCTGTCCGGCAAACGTAGTGGTGACGGTAGACTTAAATGGGAGATCGACTCGCTCGGTCACGGGAAGGGCATCCATATCTGCCCGAAGGGCAACCATCGGGCCTGGCTTGCCGCCTTTTAGTACTCCGACTACTCCTGTGACAGCCACTTGTTCGGTGACTTCCATGCCCAACGCCCTCAGGTGATCGGCGACGATCTTGGCGGTGCGAACTTCCTGATTGCCGAGCTCAGGGTGCTGATGGAAGTCTCGACGCCAGGTGATGACTTTGGATTCGATCGCATCGGCACGCTTATCGATTTCGGGGCGAAGCTTAGACTGACCGATCGCCGAGGCGGAAATCAGCAGGAGAGGGAGGATAATTTTTTTCATGGTTGGATTGGGTGAAATCAAATTTAAGGAAAGGAGGCAATCTAGGATAGTATAGAGGTAAAATACCCATTAGGGAAAATTTTTTTCGCCAAATCCAGTCTTTGACAGTTTCAAAAATTGATAAAGAAAAATTTTCCAGCTGTTTTCAAGGCTAATTTCACAGGCCACTTCGAGTGGCCTTTTGTCTCCTCAGATTGAATCTTTACCTCTTTTCATATGAAGGGTCAGGTAATCCATATCGCGAATGAGTAGGATTGGCGTTGGATCCTTTGAGTTTGAAAAAATGAAAACCACATAATCACATAGAAAATAAGGAGAAGAGCTTTTAATATCTTAAAACTATGTGGCTCTATGTGCCTATGCGGTAGGAATATTCTTCATTTGTTGCGTCAAAATCACAAAACCCCTTCCAAATCACTCTGGAAGGGGTTTTCAGTTGTTTTGACTGTAGTCTGTCGACTGTTGCGTTTACTTTTTCATTCCCATGTAATCCACCACAAAGTAACTCATCACTCGCACACCGAGTACGAAGCCGCTTTCATCCAGGTAGAAATCAGGTGTATGGTGAGAAGGGGTCTTGGTAGGATCGCCACCCTTTTTCATGCCGCCAAGTCCGATGAACAAGCCCGGCTTTTCCCGCTGATAGAAGCTGAAGTCTTCTGCACCGGTCACCGGAGGATTTACTTTCACGTTTTCTTTTCCTGCGGCAGCTTCCAAAGTGGCTACCATTTTCGAAGTCAGATTAGGGTCATTGACCGTAGATGGGTAAAGCTTGGTGATGTTGACTTCTGCTTTGGCGCCCGCACTTTCGGCAATGTTGGTTGCAATTTCCGTGATTCGTCGGTGGACCAATTCCTGCTGCTCGTCTCCAAAAGTTCGGATGGTCCCGATCATCTCCACTTTTTCAGGAATGATGTTGTGACGGATACCACCGTGAATCGCTCCGACGGTAACTACTGCAGGGTTTTGGGTGATGTTGACACTTCGGGAAAGGATGGTCTGCAAGCCTGTCACGATCTGGGAAGCCGTCACGACAGGGTCTACCCCTGACCAAGGAGATGCGCCATGCGCTTGGGTACCGTGTACGATGATTTCGAGATTATCTACGGCTGCTTGGGCAGGTCCGGAGCGGTAGCCGATGGTCCCTACTTCGGTTTGGGCGGAGATGTGCAGGCCAAAAATCGCGTCCACGTCTTTCATCACCCCTTCTTCCACCATCTGCTTGGCACCCCATGTAGTGACTCCGGGTTCGTATATGCCTTCTTCAGCAGGTTGGAAGATGAATTTGACGGAACCCTCGAGTTGGTTTTTCATTCCGGCAAGGACTTCTGCCACACCCATCAGGATGGCCACGTGAGAGTCATGTCCGCAGGCATGCATCACACCGGTTTGCTGTCCATTGTAGGTGGTGGTCACGGTAGATTTGAAAGGGAGGTCTACACGCTCGGTCACCGGAAGGGCATCCATGTCTGCACGAAGAGCGACCATCGGGCCGGGCTTGGCTCCTCGAAGGACTCCTACTACACCGGTTACGGCTACGTTTTCAGTCACCTCGATGCCCAAGGAGCGCAAGTGATCCGAAATCAACTTGGCGGTTCGCTTTTCCTGATTTCCCAGCTCAGGATTCTGGTGAATGTCTCGTCTCCACTCGATGACTTTGGTTTCGACGGCCGTGGCTTTCTTATCGATTTCAGGCCGTAGTTTACTTTGGCCAAAGACAGTTCCGCTGAGCAGAACTAAGGGTAAAATTAATTTTCTCATAAGGTAATTTGGTGAATGATCAGATTGGCGGTTTTTTGGGTGAGAAGGAAAATTAGAACCATTGAATTTAAAAACCTTGTGATTTGGGATAAAAAATGCTTTCGCAGAACTTTTCGGCAGGAAATGGATTTATCCACAAAACTGAACTTATGGAATTGAACAATAAAATCGCAGTCGTCACCGGAGTCAGCAAAGGTGTGGGACTGGAAGTCGTCAAATTATTGGTAGAAAAAGGAACAATTGTGGCTGGTTGGGGAAGAAACAAGCCTGCTTTCGATCATCCAAAATTCCACTTTTTCACTTGTGATGTAGCGGTAGAAGAGCAAGTGGAAAATGCCTTCCAAGCCACCGTGGACAAGCTGGGCTCGGATATCCGAATCTTAGTCAACAATGCAGGTTTTGGCGTAGCCGGATCTTTTGAAACCATGAGCTCGGAAGACTGGAAATCCATGTTTGATACCAATGTTCACGGGATTTTTTACGTGAGTAAGCGACTCGTTCCCGCCATGAAAGCAGCCGATGAAGGGCATATTCTTAATGTAGCCTCGATTGCAGGATTAAATGGAGTCGCCAATTTTGCTGGCTATGTAGGTACCAAGCATGCTGTGCGTGGCATTTCTCACTCGATGTATATGGAGTTGAGGGATTTCGGGATTAAAGTATCTACCATCTATCCAGGGTCAATTCAGACTAACTTCTTTGATGCCATCCCCGGAATGCAAGCCCATGAGCACATGATGCGTCCAATAGATGTGGCTCTTACCATCGTGCAGACACTGGAAACTCATCCAAATTATTTCGTGGCGGATGTGGAGTGCAGACCGCTGCGACCAAAGGGAAAGAAATAGTAAGCAGTCTCAGTGATCAGTCGCAGTAGGGAGAAATTAAGAAGACTGAAGTGAGAAGGCTGAAAAAGTGAGTAGTGTTCAGTCTCAGTCAGCAGATACAATTTTAGAGATCTAGTGTTTGCTGCCTGAGACTTACATATTTTTTAAAACAAAAAGAAAAGAAAGTATAAGGCTCTTTTTTATATGGTTACTATTTAGGCCAATCTATGACTGGAATTAGCCAATTAGTACAAAGCTTTGTTCTGTTGGGCGCGTGGGCCGACACAGCAGCGGGCCAGCGTCCGGCCATGTGTGGTAGGAGCTTTGCTGTATCAAGGGTTTTTGGTTACTTTTTGCCCCACAAAAAGTAACAATGAAAAAAATTGCGATTAGGATCAATTATGGGAATGGGTCTCCAAATAGTTGAAAATTTTAGGAATTGATAGAATTAATAATTTATTCCTTTATCAATCTAGGGTATAGGTTAATCCCTCTATAATTCCCCTGATTCACTACTTTAGCATTCTCTTAAAACCAAAAAAACATTGGAATCACAACCCAACAATCCGCTTCATGGGGTCACTTTGGCTGATATGCTCGCCGAGTTGGTTTCGTTTTATGGTTGGAAGGAACTCGGGGAGCGCATCACCATTCGCTGCTTTACCCATGATCCTTCGATCAGTTCCAGCTTGAAGTTTCTCCGCAAAACTCCTTGGGCGCGCGAACGAGTGGAGGGCTTGTATCTGAAGATGCTGAGGGATAGAAAGTAACCTTTCCATCACCTTTGAGGTCTTCAAGATCTCGAAGGTTTAGTTATTTCCCGCAGACCTGACTGCCGTCAGGCAAGTTTACACAGAAAAAGACACAGACCTGCCTACGGTAGGTAGGTTTTCGCGGATTTTGAACTGAGGAATAAAGGATCTGAATTAGTCTGAATCCTCTAAATCTCCTAAAAGTCCTCTCTTTCTTAAAAATCTCTGCGCCCTCTGCCCCTCCGCGGTGAAAAAAATAAAAAAGCCCTGATCATCGATGAACTAGCCCCCAAAAGTTGGACGGATTAATAATGATTTAAATTTAATGAAGAAGCTCGGTATTGTACCGGGCTTTTTCCGTTTAGACTTGATTTTATTCGTTGGTGGTTATAGTAATG
The DNA here is from genome assembly GCF_042657405.1 of Algoriphagus aquatilis. Classification (NCBI taxonomy): domain Bacteria; kingdom Pseudomonadati; phylum Bacteroidota; class Cytophagia; order Cytophagales; family Cyclobacteriaceae; genus Algoriphagus; species Algoriphagus aquatilis. The sequence continues at coordinate 38,645 of NZ_JBHSKS010000005.1, read as the reverse complement.
GATGTATTGTTTGATTTCTTTTTTTAGCTCATGAATGGACTGGTACTTTTTCAGGTAGAACAGCTCTGATTTGAGAGTTCCAAAGAAGTTTTCGATGACTGCATTATCGAGACAGTTCCCCTTTCTGGACATGCTGATTTTGATTTCTTTTTCCTTGAGCAGGTTTTGGTACTGCTGATTTTGATAGTGCCATCCCTGATCGGAGTGTATGATCAGACCCGGGATTTTTTGCCGGTTGCCGGTTGCCTTTTTAACCATTTCCAAAACTGGTTGTAGCATGGGTCTATCGGCCAGAGTAAAAGAAATGATCTCTCTGTTATATAGATCCATGATGGGAGAGAGATAGAGTTTTTTGTCTTGGACTTTGAATTCAGTGATATCAGTCACCCACTTTTGTTCAGGCTGAGATGCTTTAAAATCCCTGTTGAGGATATTCTCAGCTATTCTACCCTGCTCTCCCCGATAGGCAGCATATTTTTTTACCCGAACAACACTCTTTATCCCAAGTTCTCGCATCAAGGCGTAGTCGGTCTTGTGATTGATCGTATAGCCTCTATTTTGAAGTTCTTCCTGGATTCTGCGGTAGCCGTATCTTCCTTTGTTCAGTTTATAAATATCTCGGATCTCCAATTTTATTGTCTCGTACTTATCCTTTTGCTGGAGCTGTTTGAGGTGATAATAAAAGGTACTCCGAGCCATCCCTGCATGCTTTAAGAGTTCTTCCAATGCATGCTTTCGCCTTAATTCTTGGATGATTTGCGTTTTTCTTCTTTCAGGTTTTCGGATTGAATTAAGGCTTGAAGCTTTTTTAAGTATGCGTTTTCGGCTTTTAGACTGGCCAGCTCTTCCAAGAGCTGCTCTTCTCGTGTCAGTGGGCGTTTAGGCTTTCTGGGCATAGTAATAGGTCTTCCTAGTTGGATCGACTTCAATCCTTTCGGTCCTTTCGAATCATAAATCCGTACCCAATTCAGGACAGTTGCTTCATTAGGCACATGGAAACGGAGACAGGCTCGAAGTAAAGATAAAGATTCGGCCTTAAGTGTTTTAACGATTTTCAATCTAAAGTCTGCCGTGTATCTTCTTTTGGTATTAGCCCTCAATCCTTCTGCTCCAAACTTCCGATAGAAAGCTACCCAACGTTTGACTAAAGAACTGCTAATGTTTTCCTTTTTGCCGATACTCTCCGAACTGTGTCGGCCTTGCATGACTTCTTGAACTATTCGAAGCCGGAAATCGAAATTGTGTTTTCTGTTTTTTTGCATAAAAATGCCCCCAATAAGTGTCTAACTTTTTGGGGGCACCTCACGACCAGGGCTTTTGATTTATGGTTGTGGTTAAGATTATACGTAGTTGTTAAGCATTACCGGCATCACAAGCATCAGGATGTCTTCGTTGGCATCTTGCTCAGCGGGAAGGATCAGACCTGCACGGTTTGGTGCGGAGAATTTCAAGCTGACCTCCTTGCAGGAAAGGTTATTGAGCATTTCCACCAAGAATTTCGCATTGAAGCCGATTTCGATATCCTCTCCGTCGTGATCGCAGGAAAGCCGCTCATTTGCTTCATTGGAGAAGTCCAAGTCTTCCGCAGAGATCATCAATTCACTTCCGGTCAACTTCAATCGAACCTGATGAGTAGTCTTGTTGGCATAAATCGCGATACGTCTCAAAGATCCAAGCAATTCCAAGCGATCGATGTTCATACGGTTTGGATTGTCTACCGGAATTACATTTTCATAATCAGGGAATCGCTCGTCGATCAGACGGCAGATCATCTTGATGTTGTTGAATTTGAAGTAGGCGTTGGACTGGTTGAACTCTACGGTTACCGGTACATTTTCAGAAGGTAAGGTAGACTTCAAGAGGTTGAGCGCTTTTCTTGGGATGATCAAGCTTGCGCCGTTGGCAGAGGCCACGTCCACTCTTCTGTAGCGGATCAATCGATGTCCATCTGTTGCCACGAAGGTGGTGTTGGTCGGGCTCAAGTTGATATACACCCCCGTCATCGCTGGACGAAGTTCGTCGGAAGAAGTCGCGAAAATGGTGTTGGAAATCGCAGAAGAAAGCACCTCAGTAGACATATCCACGGTAGTAGCATTGTTTACGGTAGGGATTTTTGGGAAATCCGTTGCGTTTTCTCCGGCTAGTCTATAGCGGCCGTTGTCAGAGCTGATTTCTACCGCGTAGGTATCATGATCGATGCTGAACGTCACCGGCTGCTCAGGCAAGTTTTTCAGGGTTTCGATCAGGATACGGGCAGGAACCGCAATATTTCCGTCCTCTTTTGCTTCCACTTGGATCTGCGTCATCATGGAAGTCTGCAAGTCGGAGGCAGTGATGGTCAAGACGGAATCCTTGATTTCGAATAAGAAGTTTTCAAGAATGGGTACTACCGGGTTGGTAGTCACGACACCGTTGATGGCCGATAGCTGCTTAAGCAATGCAGAAGAGGAAACAATAAATTTCATATGTTCGGGCTTAGTGATTTTTTATTTCTGGAGGGGTAAATTTATAAATAAAATGCTAATTCGATGGGGTAGAGATTTTTTTGAAGTAAAAAACTTCTAATACCCAACCGATTGCCTTTTTAAGCTTTTTTCGCAAACCTGTTCTTCCTAATCAAAAGGATCAAACCGCCCAAAATCAGGATAATTCCGACAGGTAAACCTATATTGATGAGCTGCCAAAAGGACTTTTGCTCAGCCACTTTTACCTTGTCCAAAGGTCGGATCTGAAGTGTTTTTGATCTGGTGGAAATGATTCCTTCCGGATCGCTGAGGTATTTGACCAGATTTTGAAGGAGTTGCTTATTGGCATAAGTGGTTTGTGCAAAAGGATCTTCGCCGAGAGCCAAAGGCTGTTTTCCCTTTAGGCTAAGCTGACTTTGGAAAACCGAGCCATCACCGAATACGACCACTTTTCCTTTCCCGGATTCTTTTAAAGGCACTTGGGCAAATTCATCCGGAACAAACCTGTTTTTGAATAACGAAGTAAATTCCCCTTCCAGCAAATAGGCTAAAGGTAAACGCTGAAGCGCAAATTCTTCAACTTTTGGAGCTTGTTGCATATCTGCAAAAGCCACCCGCGCAGGGGCAGGAAGTATTCGGGCATTGTCCGAGCCGAAGATCAAAGGGGTTTTGGTCACTCCGTCGGCCTTCACCGTGTCCAGACTGCTGGCAAAGCGGAAATTGACCTGATCCAAGGCTTTGGTGATCGGATGAGTTTGTACTCGACCGGCGTTGAAATGGAATAGCCAAGGTAGGGGAACGAGCTGTTCCTCATTCCCGAAATTACCACCCATGACCGGGATCATGGAGAAATTCAGGTCTTGTATCACGTCTTTATTCACACGGATGCCGTAGCGGAATAGCAACCGGTCAAGTTCATTTTCGAGCGGAATTGCCAAGGTGCCTTCTCCTCCGGCTTGGGCCATATCTACATCAATTCCCTCTGCAGCTACCACGAGATTACCCCCATTCATCACATATTGATCGAGGAGAAAAAGCTCACGCTCGGAGTAAGTCGTCTTTGGGCCAAGGATAAAAATGCTCGAAAAGGAATTTAGGTTTTCTGGTTTTTTGGCTTGTTCCAAGGGCACTTTGAACAATTCAAATTGCCCGTCCAAAGCTTCCACCATGCCATAGCCATCGTCCTCGGAAAGTTCCCCGTGGCCGATAATCATGGCCACAGCACCTTTTTCCGGATTGATGAGCTTTTGGATGGCTTGGCTCAGCTCAAATTCCAGATTTTCAATGGAGGCGTTCAGTTTCTGATCTGCTGACATACCTGTTTCTCCTTTCAGCACCAAGGCCCCTGTCTCAAATTCCTCATCGCTGACCAAAATACCGGGGAAAATCAACTGAGCTTGCTGACCGGTAGTTTGATTGACAAAGAGATTGGTGGGATTGATGCCGTAATCCGCCAGACTGAGGATAAAATCTTCTTGAAGCGAGTCGACGACACTCAGCGGGTCAAAGTAAGAAACCGTGATTTTTTGGGCGGAGTAGGCATTGAACGTGCGAACGGTCTCCTCAATAGACTTCTGTAATCGGCGCATCCCACCGGGAAGGTTTTCTCCGGTCAAAAGAATGTCGACGTAGATCGGGCGATCCAGATTTTCCAAGAGAGCTTTGGTGGACGGATGCAGGGAAAAGCGCCTTTCCTCTGTCAAATCCACCCGAAAACGTAGAAATTGTCCCAACCCGAAAAGTACTAGTACTCCTGCAATTAGGATTAGGTATGGGGTCAAGTTGGAGGCTAAGGACTTTTTCATTTGTTTCTCAAGATCAAGACCGAACCACCTAAAAACACCCAAATCATGCCCAACAAGAAAAACACATCCCGGCTGTCGATGACTCCCCGGCTAAGACTGTTGTAATGATAACTCAAGCTCAGTTCCTCTATCCAATAGGCAGCATCGCCGCTGAGCATCTCTGCCAAAGCCGTGAATCCAAAGTACAGCACAAAGCAAAGAAACACGCCCAAGACAAACGCTACTACTTGCTGTGAGGTCAGCGAACTGGCAAACAATCCCACTGCGGCAAAAGTGGCCCCGATCATCAGCAAACCTGCCCAACTTCCAAAGAAGCCCGCCCAATCCAAGTTGCCGGGAGGATTTCCGAGTGTGGAAATGGTATACCCGTACAAAAGCGTTGGTAATACAGCTAACACTACCAAGGCAAGGAGTGCCAAGTATTTGGCGATAATGATCTGGACTAAGGAAAGGGGAGAAGTGCGAAGCAATTCCCAAGTTCCGTTTTTCCGCTCTTCCGCAATGGCCCGCATGGAAATGGCAGGAATCAGAAAAGTGAAGACATAGGGAGTGTAAGCAAAAAGCGACTCCAAATCTGCGTACCCGTAATCCAAAACCGAGCTTTCAGGAAATACCCATACGATCAAGCCTAAAGCCACGAGAAACAAAGCCAAAACCAGGTAGCCGGTGAGGCTTCCAAAAAAGGCATTGATTTCTTTTACAAAGAGACTTTTCATTGAGCGCTGGTGATTTCGCGGAAGAGGGTTTCCAGATTTTTCTTGCCTTGATTGAGGCTGATTAGGTTCAATTGGTGTTGGGCTACGACTTGCATCAATGCTTTTCGGGCTTCGGAAGGATCTTCGGTTTGAAGGATGATCTCCCGATTTCCTTTTTGTCCAAAGCGGACTGCTCCGATGCCTTCAAACCACACCAATTCCATCGCTTCTTCAGTTTCTAGGACGAGTTCAGTTTGCGAGGATGCTGCTTTAAGTTCGGAAAGAGGGCTCGCGGCAAGGATTTTTCCCCGATTGATGATCACTACATCTTGGCAGATCGCTTCCACTTCCTGCATGATGTGGGTGGAAAAGATAAGGGTTTTGTTTTCCGCCACCTCCAAAATCAGATTGCGGATGTCCACTAGCTGATTGGGGTCAAGACCAGTCGTTGGCTCGTCCAAGATCACCACTTGAGGATCATGAATCAGGGCCCGGGCTAGACCCACTCGCTGTCGATACCCTTTGGAGAGCTGTCCGATTTTTTTGTGTTGCTCGGGCAAGAGTCCGGTTTTGCGGATCAGTTCCTCGGTTCTTCTACGGATTTCACCAGACTTGAGTCCGTACAGACCTCCGGAAAACTCCAAAAATTCCCGCACATACAAATCTAGGTAGAGTGGGTTATGTTCCGGGAGGTAGCCGATTTTTGGGCTAACTTTTTTCGGTTGGGCCAAAGCGTCTTCACCGAGGATCCTCACTTCGCCTGAATCTGCTGATAGGTATCCAGTGATGATCTTCATCGTGGTAGATTTACCTGCTCCGTTGGGTCCCAGAAAGCCCAAAATTCTCCCCGGCGAAGCTGAAAAGCTCACCTCATCGAGTGCTTTTTGAGAACCGTAAATTTTGGTAAGACGTGTGACTTGGAGTGACATAAAAGGAAGGACCAAAAGGAAAATCACCCGCATGGCAGGGGCAAAGTCCCCTTTGGTCAGGTATTGGCAAAAATAGGGAATGAGGATGGAATGGCAAGAAGTAGAAGATTACACTTATTTGATTTTGCTCAAATCAAACAAATTATACCATTTTTAAACTTTGAAAGGTAGTCCGGTGTCCGATGTCCGAAGACCGATGTACACCTGATATTGAGGAATGAGTATTTAGTATCCTTTTCTCTGGATAAGATCCCAAAGATTTCCATACAAATCCTTAAAGACAGACACGATGCCGTAGCTTTCTTCGGCAGGTTCGCGGATAAACTCCACCCCACGGGAGGTATATTTCTGATAATCTCTCCAAAAGTCATCCGTGTAGAGAAAAAGAAACACCCGACCTCCCGCCTGAAAGCCGATTTGCTTTTCCTGCGTTTCGTTGGCTGCTTTGGCGAGAAGCAGGTGACAAGTCGAACCAGGCGGGGAAACTCTCACCCAGCGCTTGGTTTCACTCATAGGAGTGTCTTCCAAAAGTTCAAAGTCAAGGACTTCGGTATAATAGCGAATGGCTTCGTCGTAATCTCTGACGAGCAGGGAGAGTTGTCCGAGTTGTTGGTTCATTGTTTACAGCTATTCAATTATCAAATTGAGTCAAAATTAGAAAGTATCTTACCATTGGTCTCTTTCTTGAAATTTTTTCACTGACGATAGTATCAAGAGTTTGAAATAAAGTACTTTGCATTGAATTGCAGCTTTTTTATGGACTTTGATTTTTCTATACATTCTTTAGAACAAATGACTAGTAGAGGTATTACTAATTCTCAGGTTATTGAGGTTTTGAAGAATCCAGATCAAGTGATTAAAGAATCAGAAGTTTCTGATATAGAGGTATATCAATCGATTTTTAAAAATATCCAAGGGGGAAATTATATGATTCGAGTTTTTGTTAACCGAACAAAAAATCCCAAATTGGTTGTGACCGTTTATAAAACCACAAAGGTCTTTAAATACTGGCAAAATGAAGGTAACCTATAATCAAGAAGTAGATGTGCTCTTGATCCAAATTTCAGAAGGAAAAGTAGCTGAAAGTGAAGAATCAAAACCAGGGGTCATCATAGATTATGATGATCATGGGAATATTCTGAGAATTGAGATTTTAAATGCTTCTAAGCATTCTGATTCCCCGTTTAAGCTCGATTACGAATTAATTGATTCTTAAATACTCAGAGTTACTCAAAAACCCTTTTCTGAAATCAAAACATAAAGGCTACCTAGAATTGGGTAGCCTTATTCTTTTACAATGACTTTTGGAGTTTTTCCAAAGTTTGTCGGATCTCAACAATACTTTCCCACTCGCGTTCGCGCTCCCCATGCTCAATACCCACATAGCCATGGTAGTTATGAGAAAGGACGATTTTCATCATGCGCTCGTAGTCTAAGTCAGATTCTTTTCCGGCATCATCCCACACTTTTGGCTTCAGACTGACTCCGGTGGCCAAAGGCATCAGTTCGTCAACACCTCGATAGGAATCATAAGATACCGGTTTGCCTTCGATGGCCCCGATACGGAAGTTGCCAAAATCGGGTAAGGTGCCGGCTAGCGGGTGTTTGGCATTGCGAATGGTTTCTGCTAGCCACTTGCCATTGGAGGAGAAACCTCCATGATTTTCTATCACGATGCGAATGCCATGAGGCTCGGCAAATTCACACAGCTTCCGGATGCCGTCACTGACTAACTTTGAAGCTTCGGCGGCGTCGGCTGGATTTTGGGACCAGGCGATGTCAGAATAGCCATTGACCCGCACGGTATGGCAACCGAGAAACTTAGCGGCTTCGATCCATTTTTTATGGTTGTCTACGGCTTTCATCCGATCTGCGTCTGAGCGGGCACCGAGCATTCCTTCCCGGTCCACCATGATGAGTACTTGGGTGATTCCCTCGTTTTGGCAGCGGGTGTTCATTTCCCTCAGGTAAGTCATGTCCTGTGCCTTGTCCATGAAAAATTGATTCACATATTCCACGGCATTTATCCCATGCTTTTTGGCCTCTAAGGCAAAATCCAAGTGATCGAGCTGTTTAGAAAAAAGGAGGCGATTGACGGACCACTCGGCCAATGAAATTTTGAAAGGCTCAGCTTTCGTCAGTCCAAAACTGAATTGCGGCAATCCTAAGCCCAATGCGGCAGTGGCCAGGCCGGTGGTTTTTAGGAAATTTCTTCTGTTGGTCATAAGGGATGAGGTTTATTGGGTGAAAGAAAGTTAGCCATAAAAAATTCTTTGCAAAGCTGATTTTGGATGGTTGGTCAATTGGAAAAGGACAGTACCCCACTCTTTATTCTGATAAAATCTTATCTTTTGAAAATCCACCCAAAGCAACCTTGGCTATGAAAAAGCTTTTACTCTTCCTGATCGGAATTTCTTTCTTCTATTCCTTAGGACTTGCTCAGCAAAATCGCCCCAATATCGTTTGGATCGTGGTGGAAGACATGTCTCCCGAGCATTTGGAAGTGTATGGGGGTACGGGTGGAAAGACACCCCATCTCAATGCCTTAGCCAAGGAATCGGTGCAGTATATGAATGCTTTTTCGACCGCAGGCGTGTGCGCTCCTAGTCGGGCGGCCTTGATTTCGGGTGCTTATCAAACGTCTATTGGCGCGATGCACATGCGAACTTTGGCAGCTTCTGCCGTAGCTTCGGATGATTATCCTCCGGGGTTTAAGGGCTATTCTGCGGTTTTGCCTGAAGGGATGAAACCCTACCCCTTGATTTTACGGGAAGCAGGCTATTACACTTCGAATAATTCCAAGGAAGATTACCAATTCCGCAGTCCCGTGACCATGTGGGATGAAAGCAGCCCCAGAGCACATTACCGCAACAGAATAGATAAAAGCCAGCCTTTTTTCTCCATTTTCAACTTTACCACTACCCATGAATCCCAGGTGTGGGCTAGGGAAAAAGAACCCCTGAAAGTCGATCCCGCCAAGGTGAAAATCCCTCCTTACTATCCGGATGATTCGATCAGCAGGTATGTGATGGCTCGATTTATCACCAATGTGATGACCATGGATGATCAGGTGGGAGAGGTGATCCAGCAGCTGAAAGAAGATGGATTGTATGACAATACGATCATCTTTTTCTATTCGGATCATGGAGACGGATTGCCTTATGTCAAGCGTGAGCTTTATGATCGGGGATTGCGGGTTCCCTTGTTGATCAAGGCTCCATTTCTGCAAGCTGGCACCCGAAATGAAGAGCTGGTCAGTTTTGTGGATTTTGCACCTACGCTTCTTTCTTTGGCGGGAATACCTATTCCGGAGAGCATACATGGTCAAGCCTTTTTGGGTCCTCAAAAATCTGGACCAAGAAAATACATCTATGCCGCCCGAGATCGAATGGACAGCGAATACGACCGTGTGCGGGCAGTCTCCGACGGAAGGTACAAGTACATCCGCAACTACATGCCAGAGAAGCCCAACTACCAGAATATTCGCTTCCGCCTGCAAAATCCTCTGATGCCGCATTTACTGAAGCTGCACCAAGAAGGAAAGCTCAATGAAAATCAAGCCCGTTGGTTTGCCGCATCCAAACCCTTGGAGGAATTGTACGATACCCAGTCCGATCCCTATGAATTCAAAAATCTTGCCTCCGACCCTGCTTTTGCTGAGAAGTTGGCCGAGCTGCGCAAAGCCCATGAGCAGTGGATCTCGGATTATGGTGATCTGGGAGCAGTGAATGAGATGGAGATGGTTCGGACTTGGTGGAAAGGGAAGGACACTCCTCCAGTGACTCCTGCTGCTCAACTCAAATTCGAAAATGGCAAAGTTCACCTGACCTGCTCCAATCCAAGCGCTTCGATTGGCTACCGTTTTTCTGAAAAAGAAGGTTGGAAGGTGTACACAGCTCCTTTTGAAGCCAAAATAGGGGAAACGATCAATGTCAATTCACATCGGATTGGATACGAACCCACAGTAATTTCTCTCGTCATTCAATAAGCGCTCGCACCTATGAAAAAAGTAATCATTCCTATTTCGATATTCCTTCTTTTCCAGGTAACAAGGGTTTTTGCTCAAGAAAGCATGCTCTGCCAAGGCGCTTACTGGACAGAGGATGAGGCGGCCATTTTCATGAAACAAACCGCTTCTACCTGGACTTCGCAAGCGGATTGGGAAAAGAGAGCCGAAGTAATCAGAAAAGGAATTATCGAGGGGATGAAGCTCGAGGAAATGCCTGCCCGAACCGCTCCATTCAACACCATCATCCACAGCACGCGAGAAATGGATGGCTACATCGTGGAAAACATCGCCATCGAAAGCTTCCCTGGATTTTTCATCACGGGAAACCTTTACCGTCCGCTAAATCCAGCCCCATTTATCAAAAGTCCTGCAATTCTCAGTGTACATGGACATGGGCCGGATCTTCGCTTTGGCGAGAGTATGCAAAAGCGGAGTGCGGCATTCGCACGAATGGGTGCGGTCGTGTTTGTCTATGACATGATAGGGTATGGCGATTCCAAGCAAGTGGATCACAAAATCCCGATTGCACTCACCCTTCAAACCTACAATTCCCAACGGGTGATCGATTACCTGATTTCTCGTCCGGATGTGGATCCTGAGCGAATCGGTGTGACGGGAGAATCCGGTGGTGGAACCCAGTCGATTTTGATTACTGCTTTGGATCCGAGGATCAAAGTTTCAGCACCTGTGGTCATGGTTTCTGCCTATTTCTTCGGAGGCTGTACCTGCGAAAGTGGGATGCCAATTCACAAAAGTTCAGATCACCAAACCAACAATGTGGAGATTGCCGCTTTGGCTGCACCTCGGCCAATGCTGCTGGTTTCCGACGGAGGAGATTGGACCAAAAACAATCCCCGAATCGAGTTTCCCTATGTGCAAAAAGTCTATTCCACATATCAGGCAGAGAGTCGTGTGGATAATGTCCACTTAGCCGGCGAGCGACACGACTATGGCAAAAACAAACGGGCTGCGGTCTATAATTTCTTTGGGCACTACCTCGGACTCAATGCCGGGCGAATTCCCTATCAGGATGGGTTTGATGAAAGCTTTGTGACCCTGCTTTCGGCGGATGAACTCAGGGTTTTTAATGAAAAATATCTCATACCAGAGCGTGCACTAAATGGTGATGACGCAGTCATGAATTACCTGAAATTGAACTAAGGCATCTTCAACTTATGAAGTTGAAACCGTCCTCCTCTTAGGACATTCAGGTCAATTCGCTCTTCAATTCCTTCCAAATTTCCTTCTTCAGAAAATTGCCAGATGCCCCAGTTTTTTGTTTCTGGTTTATCGATGGGATTGTAATTGGCAACCCAAATTGGGTATTCGTCGAAGCCTTGGCCGTGAAGGACGTCCCAAAAAAAACGGTCACCCGTATATATCATCGGTTTTACGCCAAAATGAGCTTCAACCAAATTCAACCAGTTCTTGATTCCCTGCCTTAAACGATCCCGACTTTGAATAGTACTATGCTTTTCAATATCTAAAACGGGAATCATGTCACCGGATTGGAGCTTTACATTTTTGATAAAATGCTGGGCTTGTTTGGTGCTATTCTCATTCGGGCGATAATAGTGATAGACTCCTTTAACTAATGGCAGTTTGGAAGCTTCTCTCCAATTTTGCTTAAATCTTTGATCCACACCATCAGAACCCATGGTCAAACGGATTACCATAAACTCAATGGGGCGATTTTGGAGTTGTAGCTGTAGTTTCTGAAAATTGATTTTTTCCTGATTTTCTGAAATATTCACTCCCAGAATTCCTTCTGGAAAATTTTCAAATACCTTTCCGAATTTGTAACTCTCAGTCCATTTGGGAGTGGGTCGAGTATAATCTGTCAACTCCTTAATAATCCATTTCGAATCACGGAAATTATAGACCACAGCTACCAAGAGGGTCAGAAATATCAAAACGATGACCCAAATCCGGGAAGAATACTGTTTTTGAGGCATGGTTTATTGAAACCTATTGGATTTCAAACACCGCTGACTCCCAAGGCCCAAAATCCAAGTCAATCTCTGCCCCTTCAGAGGTTACCCGAAGCTTTGTCTTTTTCTTACCAAACATCACTTCCTTGATTTCCCGCTCTCCCGCTTTCAAGTTCCATGCTTTGAGAAGTTCAGGGGAAAGTTTGAGCGTTGTTTTCACCGATTTGAATTCGTCGAAGTTGGTCACTACGATCAGCTTTTGGCTGTCATCCCATCGGGCAAACGCAAAAGCCTTATTCGTATAGTCAGGATTTTCATACCGATTGAATGTATGAAGCTCCAAGTATTCTCCCATTAACGCCGAACTGTTTCGGGTGAAGTTGAGCACTTCGGAGTAGTAGTTTCGCAGTGCTTTTTCATTTTCAGATAGCTGTCCTCCGTCAAACTTTCCTCCGTTCATCCATTTCTGATGCTGCGGTACCCCGATGTAGTCAAAAATGGAGGTGCGACTCGGATCACCAAAACCAGCATCTTCTGCTCCCGGTTCGCCCACTTCCTGCCCGAAATAGATCATGGTCGGAGAAGTGGAAACCGTCGCGGAAACCACCATAGCAGGCATAGCTTTCCAGGGATTCCCAGCAAACTCAGGACTTGAGATCCGCTGCTCGTCGTGGTTTTCCAGAAAGTGAAGCATGTGGTGCTGAATGTCTTTCAATCCAGCCAAGATGGGTACAAGATTATCCGTCGAACCATGACCCTGAATGATGTGCTTCAGGGTGTCGTACAGCTCCACCTTGTCGTAGAGGTAATCCATTTTTCCCTTGTGGATGTAGTCTCTGTACAAATTTGGGTTATATACTTCGGCCAAAAGAAATGCTTCCGGATTGGTCTTTTTGATATGGGAATTGAGGTAGGACCAAAACTCCACCGGCACCATCTCGGCCATGTCAAATCGGAATCCATCCACGCCTTTGCCCAACCAAAATTGGGTGATGTCCTTGAATTTTTCCCAAGAATCAGGCACGTCTTTGCCCTGCCAAAAGTCATAATGTGCTTTCCAATCTAATTTTTCAGCTCCGGAAGGCAACTCGTCAAAATCCTTTTTTCCATCGGGACTTACTCCGTAATTGATCTTGACCGTCTCGTACCAGTCATAGAAGTCAGGCTGGGCTAATCGTGAACCATTACCTGTCCACTTGGCTGGATTCTCGTCAAATTTCCCGTCAGCCAAGGGGTGCTTTTCTCCACCGAGAGGTTGGTAGCCATTTTTGGGTTCGGGCACCTGAAATGCTTTACCTGGGATGTAGTAGAAATTATTGTTTTTGGTGTATTCCACCATTTTGTCATCGTCTGCCCCAAAGTCACGAACTCCGGCGGGATTGTTTTTTCCCTCATAAAAGCGCGATACGTGATTGGGTACAATGTCGATGATCACTTTCATGTCGTGCTTGTGCGTTCGGGCGATCAAGGCTTCGAACTCCTCCATCCGCTTAGTCACATCTACGGCCAGATCTGGATTAACTTGGTAGTAATCCCTCACTGCGTAAGGCGAACCTGCACGGCCTTTGATGATATCTGGGTCGTCTGAATTCACACCGATTTCTGGGAAATCCCCAATCACGCCATGGTGCGGCACTCCGGTGTACCAAATGTGTGATATCCCGAGTTTTTTGATCTCCTCCAAAGCAGTGTCAGTGAAGTCGTTGAACTTCCCGACACCGTTTTCTTCCTTAGTGCCCCATGGTTTATTGGTGGTATTCGTATTGCCAAAAAGGCGAGTAAAAACCTGATAGACGACGATTTTTTGGGGTTTCATAGGTTCGGGTTCTTGGGGTTGGGGAGCTTGGCAGGAAAGTGCTGCTGCTACCAAAACCGCCGGGATTAACGTTTTTTGCATCAGGTTATCGGGTCAATCGGTAGAGAAAGATCGTATTTCTTTTGATCAAATCGGGAAATTGCTTCATGTTGATGGTTTCTCCAGGAGCATGTGCGCCAGTTCCCGAAGCTCCCAAGCCATCCAGACAATCCATAAACTCAGCTACAAAGGAAATATCTCCTGCGCCTCGGCTTCCCGGATCTCCGGGCTTTACAGGACCGTAGCCCATGTCCTGACTTACCTTGCTTAGAAATTCCGCCAAGGCATAATTTCCTTCTGTCGGCTCCATGGATGGGATGTAGTCGTAAAAAGTGATTTCCGCGTCGGTTTGGTGGAGGTTTTTGGCTACGATCTCCCGCATTTTTGCGCGGGCAGCTTCTTTTTGAGCTTCTCCAAGAAAACGTAAATCACCGGTTACGATCGCTTCTCGGGCGACGATATTGGTCTTGCCAAGAGAGGTTCCTGCTCCGCTGATGGGATCTAGTTTCACATCCGAACCTCCAATAAATTGACCCGGATTGAAGGTGAGGTATTTTTCACCTGCCAAGGCTTCTCGGAATTCGTTCAGGATGCGCGATGCTTCATAAATCGCTCCATAGCCTGCATTTTGGCCAAAGACACCGCTGGAATGGCCTTGTTTTCCGCTGGTTTTCAGAGTCCAGCCTCCAGCTCCTCTTCGGGCAACGGTGGCGGTGGAGAATCCCTGAGCGGTTTCATAGCCCAAAGCAATGTCGTGCTGCTTGGCTCGTTCGATAAAGTCCTTTCTGGAAAGTGCTGCATTTCCTGTGCTTTCCTCGTCGCCATTGAAATACACAGTGATCGTGCGGTCATCAAGCAGTCCCAACTGGTGCAGGGCTTTCAAGCTGGCCAACACCAACACATCACCACCTTTCATGTCATTGGCACCTTGGCCAGTGGCTGTGGAGTCATTGAGATAAGTAAAGGGAGTGAACGGCATGTCTTTTTCAAAAACCGTATCCAAATGCCCAATTAGGAAAAGCTTTTTGCCTTTGGTTCCTTTGCGGGTAGCCACAAAGTGCCCGGTGCGATTCACTTCGGCTGGGAGTTCGATCCATTCCGTCTGGAAGCCGATTTTCTGGAATTCCCGTTCGAAAACCCGTCCAACTTCCCGTACACCTTCTTTATTTAAAGAACCTGAGTTGATATTGATGACTTCTTCAAGGATAGCTAGGGTTTCCTTGTAGTTTTTATCGATCAGTTCGATCAGTTTTTGTTCTTCTTTAGTGAGTTTTTGCTGGGCAAAGGAGAAAAGCGGGGAAACCGCCAGAATCAAGATCAGGGTGATTTTTTTCATGATTGAAAAATAGGTGAAAAACCGGGTGAGGGCAAGGTTGGGTTCGAATCGTGGATGATTCAGGTGAAATTTATTACAAATCGTCCCGTTGGGGCTTTATTTTGCTAATTTGTCGTAATACCCCAAATTGAATTTGGGGCTGTCACAGTACGCACCTTTGGTGCTGCAACTGATAAATGCCAAAGGCATTTTTTGTAATAGCCCAGAATTCAATTCTGGGATAAATGAATGACCCGTTACATTATTTTGAGCCCCAACGGGGCGATCTGTATTTTATCCACCAATCAATCCCACACATATTTTTCTTCAAATTCAATACGATATTCCTCCAAAAATCTCCGATACTCGGTTTGAAAATCTATTTTTTGATGATGCTTTTGCTGGTTTTGGATATATTTTTTGACCGTCTCCAATTTGGATTGGCTAACTGAAAATGCACCATAACCCTTTTGCCATTCGAAGTCGCGATGGATTATTTCTTTGTACTTGATGGAACTGGAGATTTTGACATTTTTCACCAAATCGGCAATAGAAATTGTTCTTGGGAGCGTACAAAGCCAGTGAATATGATCTGGCATAATGAAAATCTCTTCTGTAAATGAGCCCAAACCCGCACCGACTTTGACAAAATAGGCTTGCGCATTTGGTCTAATTTCTTCTGAAATCACCGGGTTTCGATTCTTGGTAGAAAAAACGACATGAAGGTAAACCTTCGCTAGTGACTGTGGCATGTTTTGAAAAATCTAGGATTGAAAAATCGATTACAGATCGTGCCGATGGCACTCATGAAAATACAAATTTGATTTTAAAACCCAGAATTGAATTCTGGGCTATCACAGGACGTGCCGTTGGCACTTTTCCAAAACTGGCCAGTTGAAAAGCACCAAAGGTGCGTTCTGTCCCAGCCCCAAATTCAATTTGGGGTAAAGAATCCAGCAAAAGGTAATCGAGAGCCCCTACGGGGCGATCTGTGTTTTTAAATTTCCTGTATTTTTTCCCTATAATTATCCTCTCAATAAACCTATTGTAAATGGCAAATTTTAACATCGATGCCGATAAAAACCTGACCTATGACGCCATCGTCATCGGGTCGGGAATCAGTGGCGGCTGGGCGGCAAAGGAACTTTGCGAAGCCGGTCTAAAAACCCTCGTCCTCGAGCGGGGCAGAATTGTGGAGCATGTGGTGGACTACCCCACCATGACGCTCGATCCTTGGGAACACGACCTTCGAGGCGGTCTCACACCAGAGCAAAAGGCCAAGCACCCAAAAGGCGGTCGTTCCGGCTTTATTGGAGCCATGAACGAACATTTTCATGCCAACGACTTAGAAAATCCATATACAGAAGTCAAGCCTTTTATGTGGGTACGTGCCCATCAGATGGGTGGACGCTCACTGCTTTGGGGTAAGCAAACTTATCGATGGTCGGACTTGGACTTTGAAGCCAATGCCAAAGACGGGCATGGAGTGGATTGGCCGATCCGATACAAAGACCTCGCGCCTTGGTACACCCATGTGGAGAAATTCGCAGGCATTAGCGGGGAAGCATTAGGTCTTCCCCAGCTTCCTGATTCTCACTTCTTACCTCCGATGGAGTTAAACTGTGTGGAAAAACACGTCAAGGAGCGGATCGAGAAAGATTTCAAAGGAAGAAATATGATCATCGGTCGGGTGGCACACTTGACTGAACCTCTGAATGGAAGAGGCAAATGCCAATACCGCAATCGCTGTGACAGAGGATGTCCTTATGGAGCCTATTTTTCCAGTAATGCCGTGACTTTACCAGCTGCTAATGCTACAGGAAATTTGACAATCAGACCTTTTTCCATTGTTCAATCTGTGGTTTATGACGAGCAAAAAGGGAAAGCCTCCGGTGTGCGGATAATAGATGCTGAGACCAGCGAGGAAATTGTCTACAAAGCCAAAATTGTCTTCGTAAACGCCTCAACTTTGAGTACAACTCAGATATTGCTGAATTCAACTTCCAATCGGTTCCCAAATGGATTGGGAAATGACTCCGGTGAACTCGGACACAACCTGATGGACCATACTTATAGGGTAGGTGCTATGGGAACGGTGGAAGGATTCGAAGATCAATACTACAAAGGACGCAGACCCAACGGAATCTACATCCCGCGCTATGTCAATCTCAAAGACGGCCCGCAATCAGACAAATTTGTCCGAGGGTTCGGCTTCCAAGGCGGAGGTGGAAGATCAGGATGGGGAGCTGGAAGTAATCAGGAAGCATTTGGAGGTGACTTCAAAGACCGTCTGATGAAGCCTGGACCTTGGGAATTTTTCATTACCGGTTTTTCGGAATGCCTTCCTTATCATGAAAACCAAGTATATCTGAATAAAGACGTCTTGGACAAGTGGGGTCAGCCCACGCTGTCTATCGATGCAGAATGGAAAGCCAATGAATTGGCTCTCAATGACCAGGCACGACAGGATGCCAAGGAAATGCTGGAAAGAGCAGGGTTGAAGGACATCATGGAGTTTGACAACAAGCATGAAATGGGCTTTGGAATTCACGAGATGGGTACAGCCCGAATGGGTCGAGATCCTAAAACCTCCGTCCTCAACGGGACCAATCAGGTACATGGATGTGCCAATGTCTTTGTTACTGACGGCGCTTGCATGACCTCTTCTTCCTGTGTCAACCCTTCCCTGACCTACATGGCGCTCACGGCAAGAGCTGCCAATCATGCGGTCTCCGAACTTAAAAAACAGAATCTTTAAGCCATGAACAGACGCGACGCACTCAAAAAATCGGCTTTAGCGCTTGGAGCAGCGGCTGGAGCCCCAACTTTGCTCAGCTTGCTTCAGGCTTGTGCAAAAACAGATCGATTGACTTGGACTCCTGTATTTCTTTCTGAAGACCAAGCTAGATTCATTTCTTCATTTGTGGATTTTCTGTTGCCCAAAACTGATACTCCCGGCGGATTGGATGTCAAAGCAGATGTTTTCATTGATCTGATGTATGCCAAAACTTACGACGAGGCAGGGCAAAATCAGGTGGTAGCCGATATCGAGAAATTCAACACAGACTGCAAAGCCAAATTCGGAAATGTCTTTGCCGAGCTGAGCCCTGAAGACAAAGCCGCCTGCTTCAAGGAGCACGAAGCGAATTCACCTAAATTCCCCAAAACCGTATGGGGAGGGGCAGTGGGTCCACGCGAACCAGTAGGTTTTTACCGCAGCCTCAAATCCACCGCTCTTTGGGCGTATTTCAGTTCGGAGGAAATTGGGAAAAATTTACTGAGCTACGATCCGATTCCGGGAGAATACCGAGGATGTATGCCGCTTTCAGAGGTGGGAAATACCTGGAGTTTATAAGGGTTTCTTTTGCTGAGCTGGAATACTTGGCTGGATAATTGGAAGTGAAGGAAGTCACTTCAAGTGATCTTTTATCTTGTAAAATTTTATAACCAGTAGACCATGAAAACAAAAGCAGCAGCCATCCTTGGTTTGGCATTTATTGGAATGACAGCCCTTTCCTGTGGGGAAAACAAGGGGACTAGCTCCGATGAAAGCCTTGTGGAAATTAACGTAGACTTCGAGAAGGAGCGGGACAAACTGAAATCTGAACTGGAGAAATTGGAGTCGGAAGTCGATCAGAAAATCAAGGAATTGGAAAAGCAGAAATCCGAAGCAAGCGAAGAGGCTCAGGATGAACTTAGAAAGATGGAGAAGCAGCTCAAGAAGGAGAAATCTAACTTGGAAAACGCGATCGAGGATGTCGAAAAGGCCTCAGAAAACACCTGGGACGATATCAAATCCGGAGTAAACAAAACCACCAAGGATATCGAAAACGAGTGGCAAAAGCTCAAAAATAACCTCGAGAAAAACTTCGAAAAGAAGAACTGAGAAACTTATAAATCATCAAAAGGCCAGTCAATTTGACTGGCCTTTTTCATTTGGATCAAAATACCTGGAGTGAATTCCCTGACGGAATGTGATGCACCGGTAGTCCGGGCATGTGTTGATTCAGCCAGTTTTTTACAAACTCAGATCCTCCTTCTTCGCTTGCCGAATGACCGATCTCGATCATGGAAAGTTTCATGCCGATTTCATTGGCAGCCCGAACATATTCCGGCGTTTCCCATTCGTTGGATTCTCCACAGACCAATACATCAGGTCTGTGCTCCATGATTTGGGTAATCTGAAGACGTCCGCCAACAGCCCCAGGAAGGAGCAGGACTTTGGCGCAAGTTTGATCCAAGTCTCCGACATAGCGCATCGCAGGTACTCCCAATCGGGATTTAATGTGATTGATTAGTCCGCGAAGGTCTGTTTTGGGGATAGTCAAAATCCGGCTTCCCGGCGTGTAATATTCTTCCCAGCCCAAATCACCAACCACGCCCACTCGAACACCATCGTCTTTCATCCGATGGACATAGTCATGATTCCTCCATAGGGTGATTCCATGCTTTTCCATCAGATCATACTTGGCGCGGAATACAGGATCATTTTGCAAATAGTCTGTATCATCCTGCCCGGAGAAAAAAGTAGGTTCGTGTGGAATGATCAGGTTTGCTTTTAGCTCGATGGCTTTGTGGATGATTTCCATTGTGGTAAACATGGTCGTCACTACTCCCGTCACCACAGTTTCTCGGGAACCCACTTTGATTGTATCCACCGTTTGGGCAAAAGGAGCATTGGGAACCTGAGCGATGAAGGCGTCCATGATTTCTCCGACGGTCCATGTTTTTTTCTGAGAAAAAGAAAAAGCATCCAGCGGATTAGCTAGCATTCCTGCGCCTATCAGGGCTCCTGAGGTATGTATAAAATTTCTTCGGTTCATCTCTGGTTTGATGTTGAGTCTACGCTAAAAGTAAAAAAAGCCGCAAGGAATCCCCACGGCTTGAATTTAATTTACGCTGATGGCTACTCTACTTTTACATTGGTCAGCCAGATGAATCGGTTACCATCCTGCCCCATGTGATCTTGAGCGAGTTTGATCGGGCCAAATTGACTGACATTTTCCCAAGTCCAAGTGCGGCCTTCTGCACCATTACCTCTTCTGAAGGTCCATTCCAGGATCATTTTGTTTTCATCGATGTATAAGTCATAGGCATCTCCGGGAGTGTAGCCCATTCCCGGTGCAGCAGGTTCGCCTGAATTGTAGACAATGGTCAATTTGGTGGAATTGGTTCCCTTTAGTGGGGAAGGGACATTTTCA
This sequence comes from Algoriphagus aquatilis, assembly GCF_042657405.1. NCBI lineage: Bacteria > Pseudomonadati > Bacteroidota > Cytophagia > Cytophagales > Cyclobacteriaceae > Algoriphagus > Algoriphagus aquatilis. Next base: position 18,440 of record NZ_JBHSKS010000005.1, on the reverse strand, counting down.
ACGGTTTCGTACGTGTAGCCTGAATCCCAAGCCAACTGAAAGGGCATCATTGCCCAGTATTTGTCATTGATAAAAGCTCCGTCCTGTTTTGGAAGGGAATCAGCTGTGAGATTGTAAGTGAATGTAGTATCTGGGCCAGAGTAATAGACGGTGCTGTCTTTGATGTTCCATTTCCAATCTCGTGAGACGACATTGACAGAATCCCGCTGCACATTCCAAGTGTAAGCAATGGAGTTGATCTGGTCAAAATTTTCAAAGCCATAGGCCTTGGCTACTTGGAAAGGTAACGTGTCAGGAAGTTCGGGCTTTTGCTGGCAAGCACTCAAGCTGCCAACTAAAGCAAAAATAAGGAGGTGTCTTTTCATGGTTAAAGGGTAGTGGGACAAGTGTTTAGAACTAGGGAAATTCAGGTTTGTTTGGAAAGCCAAGAATTGAATTTACGATATTCCAACCATTGGTAAATCGTTAAAATTACTGGAAGGAAATTATTGAGGATGAGTATGATCCGGAAAAGGGTAGAGGGAAAAATCTTCTTTTTCCCTGACTCGACACCTGATAGCATTTTCTTTGCTACTGTTTCCGGGTGTTGAAGAGGAAATGCCTTTGGGATTTGCTTGCCTGCTGCTTCAAAAAAGCCTGTCGTAGTGGCAATTGGAAACACTAGAGTTAGCCAATCTTCTGACTTTTCTGCCCAAACTGTCCTTGCCCATTGGAGTAGTGCTGCTTTGGTGGCGCCGTAGAGGCTATAGCCAGGTACCGCCCAGAATCCCATCGCCGAACAGGTGATTACATGTCTGAATTTTTTCTCGGGAAAAAGCACTTTCAGCGCTATCCCCAATTGGATGGGCGAAAAGACATTCAGTTGGAAAAGGGACTCCATTCCTTTCCAGTCTTGGTTTTCGGCTGCATGGTAAGCTGCTTTTCCTGCATTGGCAAAGCAAAAATCGATGCTTTCCCAATTGGATTTGATCCATTCAAGAATGACTTGATTTCCTTCTTTTTTGCTCAAGTCAGCTTTAAGAATGCCTTGTATTTCTGGAAAGGCGGATTTGAGATTTTGTAGATTTTTCTCTGAAATATCCACAGCTAAAATATTCTTGGTCCAAGGGTATAGCTGCTTTACCAGCTCCAAGCCGATGCCCGAACCTGCTCCTGTCACCATTACAACGGCATTCTTAAATGAACTCATCCCCATAGGTGGGTTCAGGGAAATGAATTGTAAATGGGTTGACCTTGACTGCCATCAAGGGTTTGATTCCGCCGAAGTCAGGAAAAAAATCGGGATTTATGTCGAGCTTTTTGATTTTGGCCAATTTGCCCCAGCCACTACCATAGGGTTTCGTGTAGAATTTCACCTTGTCCAAGGTCTGACAAAGTCTAATGGGAAGCAATGAAGTGGAGACAGGGAAAGAAATTACCCCATGTGTGATTTCTGTTGAGAAAATCTCCTTATCCCCTTGCTTAATTGAGATTAGATCTTTTCCTTTTTCTTTTGTCCAAGTGAATGGGAGTGTTTCTTTTGGGATGCCCCAATTTTTTCGCCCGTTGATCGTACTGGCTTCCGAATCCACATAGATTTTGGTGATGGCCTGCATTTTCGTTTTTCGAAATTTCCCCGGGATAATCAAAAGCTCATGGTAAGGTCCAACAGGTGATTCATGATAGTCGACTAGCATAACATAGCCAAGCCCTCCGCGGAATTTACCTATAAGATGCTTAGGCAGGTGAGCGTATTCTTCCACCCATTCTTTTTTGAACCTGAAAATCAAAATAATCCCTTCCCCCTTTAATTTCCAAGGTGCTGGTGCCTTCAACACCAATCGGAGATTCTCTACCGTAGGATATTCAGACATACGGAGATGGGCTGATTGCGGTCCAGCCTCCGTCTACGATTAGTGTCTGTCCGGTGATGTGCCTTGCTTGGTCAGATAGTAGAAAACTTGCAGCTTCTGCAATGTCTTCCGGAGTGGCAGGTCTGCCTATGGGTGTCAGTCTGGACCAAGTGCTTGCATAGTCAGGGTCTGATGTAGTTCGCTCGGTGAGGGTAGCACCTGGTGCAATGGTGTTGATTCGAATACCAAGTGGAGCAAGTTCCAATACCAGATTTTTGGCAAGCATTTCTATCGCCGCCTTGCTCATCGCATAGGCCGCCAGATTTTCATGACTTTGATGAGCGGTGACAGAAGAGGTGAATAGGATGGAACCGCCGGATTCTTGCTCTTTCATGATCCGTGCCACTGCTTGGGTTAAGAAAAAAGTTCCTGCCTGATTGACTCGGGAGACTTCCATAAAATCAGCCCAAGAATAGTCTAAAAAATTGCCGAACAGTGTGATTCCTGCATTGCAGACTACCTGATCGATGTGGCCAACTTCTTTCATTGCCAATCCCACAAGCTCTGAAATCACCTCGGGGTTTGAAGAGTCACCCGAGCAGCCCAAGATGTTTCCCTTACCGATTCTGGAAAGATTAGCTACAGCTTCCTCAGTGAGGCTTTTCTCCAAGTCATTGAGAATGACGTAGGAGTCGGTCTCTAGAAGTTTACGTGCAATGGCAAGTCCGATTCCCTGACCTGCACCGGTGACGATGGCTACTTTTGGGTTTTTCATTTTAAAATTGATAGAGGCCTGTCAGGTTTTCAAAACCTGACAGGCCTCAGTGAAACCAACTCAATGCGAATCTCTTTTTACTTCCGAACCGGAAGCACCCTGAAGGAAGTCGAAATCCACTCCTTCGTGTGCTTGATTGACTTTGTCCAAGAATAGGTTGACGTAACCTCTTTCATAAGGAAGCTGAGTAGGTACAAAGTCCTTTCTTCTGGCTTCAAATTCCTCTTCTGAAATCAACAAGTTAAGCGTTCTGTTAGGTACGTCTAGCTCGATCAGATCACCATTTTGAACAAAAGCCAAAGGACCTCCAATGGCTGATTCTGGAGAAACGTGGAGGACCACCGTGCCAAAGCCCGTACCGCTCATTCGACCGTCAGAGATTCTGACCATGTCTTTGACCCCTTTTTCTAGGAGCTTCTTTGGAAGGCCCATGTTGCCTACCTCGGGCATACCTGGATAGCCTTTTGGCCCCACATTTTTCATCACCATGACACAGGTTTCGTCAATGTCCAGATCGGGATCATCCACTTTTGCTTTGTAGTCATCGATGTTTTCGAAAACGACGGCTCTTCCGGTATGCTTGAGTAAGCTTGGAGTGGCTGCGGAAGGCTTCAGTACCGCACCATTCGGGCAAAGGTTACCTTTGAGCACGGCAATCCCTGACTCTGGCTTGATTGGGTTTTCGAGCGTGCCAATGAGGTTTCTGTCCCAGCATTGGGCATTGGCGATGTTTTCACCGATGGTTTTCCCGTTGACTGTGAGTGCATCAGTGTGCAGGTGTTTTTCGATTTCCTTCATGACGGCAGGCATCCCGCCTGCATAAAAGAGATCTTCAACCCAGTGTTCTCCCGAAGGCTGCACATTGGCAATGAGTGGGATTTTTGCAGAGAAATGGTCAAAATCCGTGAGGTCGAGTTCTACGCCGATCCGCTTGGCGATGGCCGTCAGGTGCAAGATGTAATTGGTCGAACCACCCACTGCGGCATTGACCATGATGGAGTTTTCAAAGGCCTTTCGGGTCAAGATTTTATCCATGGTCAAGTCTTCTTTGACCATTTCCACGATCCGCATTCCTGCGAGATGGGCCAGGACTTTTCTTCTAGAATCGGCAGCCGGAATGGTGGCATTGTCAGGTAGGGCTAGTCCAAGTGCTTCGACCATGGCTGCCATGGTAGAGGCTGTGCCCATCGGTGCGCAATGGCCGACAGATCTCGACATGGAGGATTCTACCTCGATCATGTCCTCTTGGGTGAGTTTGCCCACCTTATAATCCTCTGCAAATCTCCAGATGTCGGAGGTTCCGATTTTTTTGCCTCTAAATCTGCCCACGAGCATCGGTCCACCAGAAAGCACGAGTGTTGGAAGATTGACCGAGGCAGCACCCATGACCAGAGATGGAGTCGTTTTATCACAGCCACACATGAGGACTACGCCGTCCATCGGATTGGCGCGGATGCTTTCTTCCACGTCCATCGATGCCAGATTGCGAAAAAGCATCGCGGTGGGTTTGATGGAGCATTCGCCGAGGGACATCACCGGAAACTCCAGTGGAAAGCCACCTGCCTCCCAGATCCCTCTTTTCAAAGCTTCTGCCAAATCCCTAAAATGGGCGTTGCAGGGGGTAAGTTCGGACCAGGTATTGCAGATGCCGATGACCGGCTTTTCTCCTGTAAAAAGGTGGTGAGGGAGTCCTTGGTTTTTCATCCAGGAACGGTAAATGATGCCGTCTTTGCCGGTGCGTCCGTACCATTCTTGGCTACGGAGTTTTTTCTTGGTCATAGGTTGAAGATGGGTTGTAAGAATTGGCCAAGAAGTTACCAAAAAATTGGAGAAAAGGGCAAAAGGGAATTGTCAAAGGGGAAAAGAATCCTTTGAGTTAGGTGATTATTTTGGAAAGTCAGGCAGTTTCAATTTCGCTAAGAGCATGGCTTAGCGCTTCCGGATCTATGGTGAAATCGGTCATGATGGTGTCTTTATTGTCTCCAGAATTGAGCGTGTAGAAATAAGGAAGGTCTAATGCAGACGCCAAGTTGAAATAACATTGGGTGATGGCATCCCCCACATTTCTGAGTTCGAGGACTTTGGCAGTTTTGGGGAGAAAAAGCATATTGGTCAGTGCGGCACCATGAAGGCATACCAAAAGGCTTGTCTCGGACATTAGTTTGATTTGTTCCAATAGGGAAAGCTTCTCGGCATAGACGATCTCAAATCCTTTTTCTTTTAGGTAGTTTTCTACCTGCTCTTCGTTATGTGCTTTTCGTTTTGGAGCGAGTTTTCGGCTGATGTACACCTTTTTCCAAGGTGTTTGGGTAGGATTTATAGACAGCCGTTCTCTGGTTTTTTTAGCTAAGGGTTCCAAAAAATTAGGGAAAGAGGATGTTCTGGCGGTGAGTGTCAGTTCAGCGATTTTCAGATTTTCATTTTTTGCAAAAAAGATCACCTCCAACCCTGCCAGATTCAGGGAGTCGGTCACATACCTCAGGTTTTCGAAGGATTGAGGAAGCAAAATCGGGGAATTGGGAGCCATTTCTATTCCTTCCCAGATTCTTGGAAAGCAATCGGTCATCCAATGGAAATAATTGGCACTCCACTCGTCAGTCACCCATATGGCTTTTGAGATTTTTCTCCAGGTCTTTGGAAGACAATACACCATCCGCTTGGCAAACTGAATCGGGCCTAACTTGGCGTTGTGCGTGCGGGAAGAGTGAAAGGAAAGGTTGGCAGGATCAAACACCGTATCTTCCAGAATCCAGACATTCTTCAGACTGACAGGATTCAATCTCTGAAAAGTAACCTCCATCGATCCACTAAAAAGTGCCTCATCCTTTGGATTCAGGTTGGCGGGAGGAGTTCTCTTTACGGTGATGTTCTGGGTCAATTCAAAAATGAGTTAACTAAAAAGGAGCCGGTGTTTCCATCGGCTCCCTTGGTGTATTAATGGATTCGCTCGATTTTGGCTCCCAAGGCATTGAGGCGTTCGTCAATGTTTTGGTATCCTCTGTCGATTTGTTCGATATTGTCAATGATCGAAGTACCACTTGCTGACATCGCAGCAATTAAAAGTGCAACACCTGCACGGATATCCGGTGAAGTCATCCGGATGCCTCTTAGTGGGTATTTTCTATCCAAACCAATCACTGTGGCACGGTGTGGATCGCAAAGGATAATCTGTGCGCCCATGTCGATCAGCTTGTCCACAAAGAACAAACGGGATTCGAACATTTTCTGGTGAACCAGTACCGTTCCTTTGGCTTGTGTGGCAGTGACAAGTACAATAGAAAGTAGGTCAGGCGTAAATCCCGGCCAAATCTGATCTGCTACCGTCAAAATCGACCCGTCGATGAAAGTTTCGATTTCATAATGCTTTTGTGCAGGCACAAAGATGTCATCCCCTCTGAATTCCAACTTGATTCCCATTCTGCGGAAGGTATCTGGAATAATACCGAGTCGGTGAATCTGGCAGTCTTTGATGGTGATTTCGGATTGAGTCATCGCCGCCAGTCCAATGAATGAACCGATTTCAATCATATCCGGTAGCATGGTGTGAGATGTGCCTCCAAGGACTTTTACCCCATCAATGTGGAGTAGATTGGAGCCCACGCCGGTGATTTTTGCACCCATGCGGTTGAGCATGTCGCAGAGCTGCTGAAGGTAAGGTTCGCAGGCGGCATTGTAAATGGTGGTTTTTCCTTCTGCCATGACCGCAGCCATCACGATGTTGGCTGTACCAGTTACTGAAGCCTCATCGAGAAGCATGTAGGTGCCTTTAAGATTTTTTCCATCGATGTGGAAAATCTCATTTTTGGCATCGTAATGAAATTCAGCTCCGAGTTTTTGGAATCCATAGAAGTGGGTATCCATCCTTCGGCGACCGATTTTGTCTCCTCCCGGTTTGGAGAGTTTACCTTTTCCAAATCTGGACAAGAGTGGCCCGAGGATCATGACCGAACCACGAAGCGCAGAGGCTTTTTTCAGGAAATCCTCTGTCTCCAAGTAGTCCAAATTGACCTCATCGGCTTGAAATTCATAAGACTCAGGTCCGAGTTTATGGACTTTGACGCCCATGTCTGCCAAAAGTTCGATCAGCTTATTGACGTCCCGGATATTGGGTACTTTATGGATGGTGACTTTTTCAGAAGTCAGCAATACTGCACATAGGATTTGGAGTGCTTCGTTTTTCGCACCCTGAGGAATGATTTCTCCCTTGAGGCGGTGTCCTCCTTCTACTTTGAAAGATGCCATGTACTTATCTGCGTTTTTTGAAACCGTTGTTTCGGTGTTTTTTTCCACCGTGATTCTGGTGCTTTTTCTTTTGCTGCTCTTCCTCTATGTGAGGAATTTTGAAATCGCGTCGTGTATTGGATTCAAAAAGAGCATTTTCCCTTACCTTTTCCAAGTCGATATGTAAGCGGCCTTTGGAAAGGGTCTTGATGTCATCGAGAATGATCCCATCATCGAAGTTATCTCTATTCCAAGTGGAGTGGAAGCTTCTCATCAGCTGACCGATGTAGATGATGGCATTTTCCTGTTCCTCATCGTTCTCGATTTCAATGGCTTTTTCAATCAGTTTTTCGATGTTTCTGCCATAGTGCTTGAATTTTACCTCGCCTTTTGGATACCCGATTGGCTGGGGCTTTTTGCCCAAAAGTTCCTTTTCAGGCATTGGGAATGGACCGTCTACGTCAAGTTTGAATTCGGACATGATGTAGATATCGTCCCAAAGTTTTTGGTCATTTTCCTGCTTCATCGCAGGGAAAAGTTGCTTGATGATTTCGATGACGGTGTAGGCGCTTTGGGTGCGCTTTTCACGATCCTCAATACTGGTAATGTGATTTACCAGCATCTGAATATTCTTTCCGTATTCTTTCAAAATGTGTGTGGTTTTCTGATTCTATTTGCTCTCTATCGCTTCCTGTTTTTGCCATAAATAAGGTACAAAAAATCACCAAAAGGCAGGGAAGCAGGTGATTAGTCTATAATTCTGAGCTTGGCAAAGCTAAGCAATAATGTTTTCTCGCCAAAATGCTCAAAATCAATGGTTGCTTTTTTGTTAAGGCCTTCGGTTTCAATTTTTTGGACTTTACCAAAACCAAACTTCGGATGCTCTACCAATTGGCCTGCCTGGAGGTTGTTGGTATTGCTGGGTTTGAAATCGGGGCTTGGGGAATGGATTTTCAAGGTAGAAGCAGGTCTGGTTTCAGGCTGTTTTTTGATTCCAATGAATCCCTGAGCTCCCGGTAGTCCTTCTCGCCGGAGTGCGCCCGGCATTTCTTTGGTGGCAGACATCCGCTTGTTGACCTTGATGGTCGCCGGGTCCACTTCTTCCAAAAATCGGCTGGGCTCACAGTTGAGTAAGCGTCCAAATCGGTAGCGAGTCAGCGCATAGGTCAGGTAAAGCTTGTCCATCGCCCGTGTGGAGGCCACGTAAAATAAGCGACGTTCCTCTTCCAAGTCTTCTCTGCTCTGCATCATCATCTGGGATGGGAAAAGATCCTCCTCCATTCCTACAACAAATACCTGCTTAAACTCCAATCCCTTGGAAGCATGAATAGTCATCAAGGTGATAGCGTCAGTCTGGTCTTTGTCTTGATCGTTGTCGGTCAAGAGGGCGATTTCCTGGAGAAAAGCACCCAGGCTCTTGTCTTCATTTTCAGGATTGTCTACATACTCCTTGATTGCGTTGAGCAATTCCTGGACGTTTTCGTATCGGTTGAGTCCTTCGATGGTTTTGTCCTCGTAGAGCTCGCGCAAAAGTCCACTTTGCTTGGCGACTGAGCTTGCGGCTTCAAAGGCATCTTTTCGCTCGATCTCGATCTGGAAAGCTTTGATCATTGTCGAAAAATCATCCACGGAACTGCCGGCTTTTCCACCCAAAAAGCTGTGGGCATTTTGTACCACGTCCCAAAGTGGAATGTCGTGCTCGTATGCGGAAACCAATATTTTCTCCACTGAAGTATCTCCAATTCCCCGCTTGGGGTAGTTGATGATCCGCTTGAATGCTTCCTCATCGGCTGGATTGACTGCAAAACGAAGGTAGGCCATCAGGTCTTTGATTTCTTTTCTCTGGTAGAAAGAAAGGCCACCGACGATTTTGTAGGTCAGGTTCATTTTGCGAAGTGCTTCCTCGATTGCTCTGGACTGGGAGTTGGTTCGGTAGAGGATGGCAAAGTCGCTGTTGTTCAGCTTTTTGTTGTTTCGCTCTTCAAAAATGGTGTGAGCTACTATACGTCCTTCCTCATTGTCTGAGGTAGCTTTGATGAGCTCGATCAGGTCACCGTCGGGGTTGGAGGTCCAAACGGTTTTTTTGAGCTGAGCTTTATTTTTGTCAATGATCGAGTTGGCGGCTTCGACGATGGTCTTGGTGGAGCGGTAGTTTTGCTCGAGTTTGACTACAAAAAGATCCGGATAGTCCTTTTCGAAGTTGAGGATGTTTTGGATGTCCGCTCCGCGAAAGGCGTAGATACTTTGGGCATCGTCACCCACCACGCAGATGTTTTGGTGGACAGCAGCAAGTTTTTTGGTAATCAGGTATTGGGAAATGTTGGTGTCCTGAAACTCGTCCACCATCACGTATTTGAAGCGCTGTTGGTATTTATTGAGCACATCGAGGTGATCACGAAAAAGTACATTGGTATTGAAAAGAAGGTCGTCAAAGTCCATCGCGCCGGCTTTGAACAGGCGCTCTTGGTATTTTTGATAGATCTCACCCATTCTTGGCTTTTGCGCAGCTTCATCATCTGCTTTGACAAAAGGATCATTCTGATAGGTCTGCCAAGAAATCAGTCGGTTTTTGGCTCCTGAGATTCGGGAAAGCACCACACTCGGCTTGTAGACCTTGTCATCTAGCCGCATTTCCTTTACGAGGGTACGGATCAGTGATTTGGAATCGTCGGTGTCGTAGATGGTGAAATTGGAAGGATAGCCGATTTTGTCAGATTCTACGCGGAGAATCTTGGCGAAAATGGAATGGAAGGTTCCCATCCAGGTATTTCTAGCCTCTAGACCGACGAGTTTTTCGATCCGATGCTTCATTTCTGCCGCCGCCTTGTTGGTAAAAGTCAGCGAAAGGATATTAAAAGGATCGATCCCTTTGGAGTAAATCAGGTGCGCAATGCGGTAGGTGAGCACCCGGGTTTTGCCCGAACCAGCACCTGCAATGATCATCACGGGTCCGTCGGTTTGCTCTACGGCCTGTCGCTGTGGGGGATTGAGTTCCTGTAGGTAATCCATTTTTTTTAAGATACTAGACAAAAGAAGCAAGACACTAGATTGTTTTTCGGGTGTTTCGCTTGTGATTTATTTCCTTTTTATAAGGTATTTAGATTCCATTTAATTCAGCGCTAGAAGGTGATCAAAAGAGCTTAATTTTTGCGTGAGTTGATAGCTAGCTACTTCCAGACTTCCTCTCTTCCTAACTCCCCTACTTCCAATCTTCCCTACAACTTCCAGCGCTTGTGGCTCCAAAGGTACAAGTCAGGTTGGAGATGGATGTTTTTTTCCAATCGATCACAAAAAGCATCGGTGATGCTGTGTGCTACTTGCGCTGCGTAGGGGCCCTTCGAAAGGAGTTCGTAAGTGGCTTGGTAGCGGCCTCTTCCTTTTTTGGTGATTTCACCAAAGTAGACCGGGAGGTCCATACTTTTGGCAATATTTTCTGCCCCTTCGAAGAAATAGGCGGGACGATTTAAGAATGGTCTTTGGTACCTGATGGTTCGGTTATTGGGGCGCTGATCTGCAGCAAGCTGGACTACTCGATGGTGTTCTCCAAGGGTCTTTACTGTGTTTTTAAATTCCCGTTTCTCCGTAATGGTATTTCCGAAGCGAGTTCGTGCCTGGTACATGAGTTTATCGAAAAAAGGATTGTTGATCTTCAAGTATACCCCTTCCGAAGGTACTTTGCTGAGCACGGCAGCTTGCTGAAGTCCTAGTTCCCAATTGAAAAAGTGACCGGCGAGCAATAAGACACTCTTCCCGTTTTTCACTTCCTGGTCGAGCAGATCCTGATTAGTAATGGTAAACCTTTTGGAAAGTTCGGCTTTGGAGATCGTGATGGATTTGATGGTTTCGGCGATGGAGTCCGTGAAATTCCTGTAGAATCGATTGCGGATAGCTTTTCTTTCTTTTTCTGTTTTTTCCGGAAAAGCGTGGAACAGATTGTCATCGATTACGCGTTTGCGGTAGCGGATGACATACCTGGCTAAGAGGTAAAGTACGTCTGAAAAAAGGTAAAGTATCCCTAGTGGTAGCCGGGAAAATAGCTTGAAGAAAAGCATGCGTCTGGTTTGGATTGGGAAAATTGCTCCGTACCTGGAGCGATATCAGGTACAAAATAAACGAAAAGGAGGGAAATGGGACGGGAATCTAGGTATAATTTAGGGCAATGATTACTTTTGGTGCTTATGTCTGAAGTACAGCGAAGGAAATATTCACAGGAAGAAAAGTCGGCCGTCTTTGATGGGGAATTTATGCCCCACATCGATTCTATGTACAACTTTGCCTTTCGACTCACCTTTGATGAGGACGATGCCAAGGATCTGGTACAGGATACCTACATGAAGGCCTTCCGTTTTATCAATTCCTTTGAGCAGGGGACCAATGCGAAGGCATGGCTTTTTCGGATCCTCAAAAACAGCTTCATCAACGAATACCGAAGGAAGAGCAAGCAGCCTGCGAAGGTAGATTATCAGGAAGTAGAAACTTTCTACAACTCGGATGATGTTGACTACCAAAGTACTACTGATCTACGGGCAGAGTCTGTTAAGGATATGCTTGGTGACGAGATTTCCAATGCGCTCAATTCCTTGGCGGTGGACTTTCGTACGGTGATCATTCTGGCTGACCTGGAAGGATTCACCTATGAAGAAATGGCGAAGATTCTTGATATCCCCATCGGGACGGTAAGGTCTAGACTTCACCGAGCTCGAAATCTCTTGAAGGATAAATTAAAAGGCTATGCCCAATCAATGGGCTACAATACGGACGAAGAGGAGGAAGAATAAACGATTACCTATGGAAAACACAGATTTATCATCCGGAGAGCGGAAGCTGCAGTGCAGCGATGTAAGCAAATGCTTTCAGCTGCTGGAAAGTATCCTGGACGGAGAGTTGGGAGAAGAAGGAAAAGAGCTCCTGAAGCAAAAGTTGGATAAATGCCAGCCATGCTTCGAGCATTTTCACCTGGAGCAAGCCATCCGGGAGGTGCTAAAGACCAAATGCACCAAACAACCTTTACCAGAAAAATTGGCGGAATCGATCCGTCAAATGATCCAAGACGTCCGATGAGCAACCCTTCAGGCAAAGCCATTATCTTTTCTGCTCCCTCAGGATCAGGAAAAACCTCCCTTGTCAAACATTTGATTCAGCATGTGCCCAATTTGGGATTTTCCATCTCGGCTTGTACCCGGGACAGAAGGGGAAGACATGAAGTGCATGGCAGAGACTATTACTTTTTGAGCATCGAGGAATTCAAGCAAAAAATTGATGAAGACGCCTTCGTAGAATGGGAAGAGGTGTATGAAGGCAATTTTTACGGCACCCTGAAAGAAGAGGTGCAGCGCATTTGGGACAGTGGTAAAGCAGTTATTTTTGATGTGGATGTGAAAGGTGGATTGGCTCTGAAAAAGTATTTCGGAGAGCAAGCTTTGGCCATTTTTGTAAAAGTTCCTTCCATGGAAGTGCTCGCTTCCCGACTCAATGACCGGGGCACAGAAACCCCCGAATCCCTTTCCCGACGAATTTATAAAGCCAAGTTTGAGATGACCTTTGAGCCGCAGTTTGATGTCACCATTTTGAATGATGATTTCGAGCGCTCTTCGGCAGAGACGGTAAACTTGGTCTCTGAGTTTTTGGCAAAGTAATCATGAAGATTGGGTTATACTTTGGCAGTTTCAACCCGATCCACATTGGGCATTTGATTATTGCACAGACGATACGGGAGCGGAGTGGTTTGGACCAAGTATGGTTTGTGGTCAGTCCCCAAAATCCATTCAAAAGACAAGAATCACTTGCTCATGAACTCGACCGGCTTCGAATGGTCGAGCTGGCTGTGGAGGACAATTTCCATTTCCGTGCTTCAGACGTAGAGTTCCGAATGCCTAAACCGAGCTATACCATCGATACCCTGACTTATCTCAGCGATAAGCATCCGCAGCATCAGTTTTCACTTTTTATGGGTTCGGATAATCTCAAGCATTTTCATAAGTGGAAAAATCACCAAGCTATTCTCGATCAATACGACTTGCTTGTGTATCCTCGTCCAGGGGAATCGGATTTGCCCAACTATCCGCAAGCCAAACTGATCGATGCACCTTTGCTGGATATTTCAGCCACTTTTATTCGACAAGCTATTCAGTCAGGCTACTCGGTACGCTATCTCCTTCCCGAAAATGTGGAACAATATATCCTGGACAAAAAGCTCTACAGGTAAAACTATAACTTCGTAACTACCAGACTTAAATCGGTCTTTGAAAGCGGTCAATTCACTTTTTCTAAAATTCAAACCATCCAAAAAGACAATTCAAAAAAAAATCCCCCGATGATTGTCCATCGGGGGATTTTCATTTTTCAGCTTTCTGATTTCAGCTTTCAAACTTTCTAGAAGGCTCTTTCCTCCAGGTGTTCACCCAATTTCAGTCTAGGTACACCCTTGCTCATCCATTCAGGGGCAGGGAGACCTTTCAAGTGGTGATCGAAAAACTCCATCATTCGCACACTATAATCTTTGCGGTTTTCGAGTTTGCCTAGGCCGTGATTTTCACCAAGGTATTGCACCATGATCACTGGCTTTTTTAATCTTCGCAGCGCATTGTAGTATTCCACGCCTTGGGTAAAGTCCACTGCACCGTCTTTGTCATTGTGAAGCATGAGTAGTGGCGTCTGTACATTTTTCACATGGTAGATCGGGCTGTTGCGCTCGTAAGCCTCCCAGTTTTCCCATGGGCCACCAAAGAACCTTCCCTGAGATGCTTCGAAGATGGACATGTTTCCGCCACCGGAGTTCCAGTAGATCAGGTCGTACATGGAGATCATGTTGGTAAGGGGTGCACCGGCCGCTGCGGCTTTGAAGCGAGTAGTCTGGGTGATGAGGAAGGAAGTTTGGTAACCACCCCAGCTGTGTCCGTGAAGTCCCATTTTGTTTTCATCGATCACCCCGGTTTTTATCGCGGCATCGACCGCAGGCAATACTGCCCATACAGCTGACATTCCTGGATCATCCATTTTGTACACGATATCTGGAATCAGTACCGCGTAACCATTGCTGGTGTAAAGAGAAGGGCTCCAACCTGTACCACTGTAGCCTGGATTAGACCAATTGTGAAGGGTTTGAGAGAGTTTTTCGTAGTAATAAACTACCGTTGGATACTTTTGGCCTTCTACATATCCTGCGGGTAGGAAAAGTGCAGCCTGTAGCGAATCACCTTTGGCAGTCACATTATCGATCAGTTTAACTCCAATGGACCATGCAAATTTTCCTGCGTCAGGAGCGTTTTCGGTGACCTGCTTGGCATTGGCCAGGGTGGCATCAGTCAGGTAAACCTGGGTAGGTTGATTGAATTTTTCTTTGGTAAAGGTGTAGACCGCAGCCTTTTTAGCCTTGGTTAAGCCTTGGATGTTGGCATCTTCCCATAGCAGTGTTTTGGCACCTGCTGTGAGGCCTGACTTGGCAGGACTTAGTGTAGCAAAACCACTCTTCTTCGTGTTTTCGCCATAAGTACGCAGGTACACCGTCTTGGTCAAGTCGATTCCTTTTTCATCCGAATCTAAGCTGATGCGGTATTGATAGCGGATTTTTTCCTTCTTCCCATTTTGAGTCAGGTTAAGTGGAGTTTCCTTGGCTGACATGGGGATTTGCCAGATATCCCAACCGTCACGCACGAGTACATAGCGGCTGTCACTGCTCCATCCAAGCGGGTTGTAGAGTGGCTTGATCACGTTGTGATCGTCTTCCACGTCTACCATACTTACAGGCAGTTTTTCGGTGAGGTTGGTGTGGGTTTTAGCCGTGATGTCATAGACGTAGAAATGTCCGTCTTTTCCATAGAGCAGCTTTTTGCCGTCAGTAGAAGGTCGCGGCATGGAGGCAAAAGAAGGCTGGTAAAACTTCTCGAAAAGGGGAGTTTTGGCCCCTGTTTTCAAATCCACGATAAAATAATCCCGGTACGTTTGACCGTTGAGATTGATGTCGAGTTCGTAGGCTTGCTGATCCGATCCCAAGGCAAACTGCTGGTAAGGCAGTAGGCTGAGATCCCGCATGCTGCTGTCCTGCAGGGCAAAGTGCTTTTTGCCTGTGACATCATACATGGCCCAGAAGCTGTAGGTTTTATCCATGTTTTCCATCACTTGCTGACGGGATTGGAGGCGGTCATCATTCCAGTGCCAAATGGTCATTTCCGGCTTTTTGGCATCGTTGGCTTTCTTGTCGTCTGATTTGGATGAGTTGAGTTTGCCGATGGCTTTTTGCAGGTCAGCGATCGACTTGATGGTCGTATCAGCCATGATCTTGGCCAGGTTTTCAGATTCAGCCAGTTTGAGTGAATCGGTGTTTGTTGCCTTTTTTGGGCTTTCTTTTTCTGCCAAAACCAAAGGATGAATGCCGTAGAAAAGGCGTGTCAGATCCTCTGACCACATTGGGCGGCGATTGGGGCTGATGGTATATTTCTGATCAAAGCCGGTCGAGTCTTTTGCTGGCTCATATAGGGTTACCTGAGGATTAGAAAGGTTTTTTACGCCTAATACTGCCCCTTTGTCCTGCTTGTATTTCTTGTCCTTCTTCATTTTCAGAGCAGCAAAAGCTTCCCCTTTTTCCGTCCAATTGATGCTCTGATAGCCAGCCTCATCCGAGTCCAGTACCTGGATGGAGTTGCTTGCCATGGTGAGAAGATACAGGCCATTTCCTTGAGAATTGGCCGCATCGACGGAGTAGGCGAGGTGAGTGCCTGCTTTGTTTGCCGCATGTTCACGCACATTGCCGAGGTTTTGAGATTTGCCGGTGGCAAGGTGGTAGATCAGGAGATCAGAGCCTTTAGCATCGCCATTTCCTTCTTTCGGAAGGTTGATTATTAGGTGCGAGGCTGCCTCGTTGTTGAATGAAAATCCACTGACTCCTTCAAACGTCTTTTTGTCCTCACTGCCGAGTTTGATCAAGTGGAGTTTTTCCTTGAGGGGCTTGCCTTTGGCCTTTTCGTTGGCTTGCTTTTCGGCAAACTTGGGGTATTCCTTGAAGGCGATCAACTGGCTGTTGTCGCTGAATTCGAAGCTGGCAAAGCTGGCATTTCCGATCGGAAAGGACTTTTTGCTAGCCGGATCAGCGGTTTTTTGGAGGATCAGTTCACCATCCGCTTCGATTCCGGTAAGGACATAGGCCAACCATTGACCGTCGGGCGAAAGCTTGAATCCTCCGCTGGGCATGGATTTCCAGGTGGCCACATCTTTCCAGGACATGGGTTTGGGTGCATCTTGGGCAAATGCCACCTGAACGGTCAGGGCAAAAAGCCAAAGAAGAAGTAGTTGTTTTCTCATGGTAAGTAGATTAGGTAGGGAAAATAAGGGATTTTTCTGGAGGTCAGTATGTAAATGTGGCCGAAGGAAAGATTTTCATGCAATCTTGTTGCTTTTTTGAGAAAAAACTAAGTTGATTTATGAATACTAAATTGGATTTTTATGAGAGCCTATGTTTCCACGTTATTAGCTTTTGCATCACTTTTCTTTCTTAGTTGCGAATCCCAAAAACTAAAAAACGGACAGTTTCCTGATCAACCCGTCAATCTTAGGGAAATTAATTCTCCGTATGACGACATCAATTCAGACATCCCTTTCATTAACCATCAAGTTCCCCTCGTATTTTCGACCAATCGCTCCAATCCCCAAACCCGTGATTTTAACCTAACTGTAAGGTTTCTTGATTTCACCTGGGACAAGTCTGAGGGAGTGTTGAGGGTCAATTCTTCAAACACCCTTTTTGACAAGGGTTTTGAATCTTTTCGGGATATGGTGAGAAGAACCGAATCCACATCGAATGAAAAAGGGCCCTACAGTTTTATTGATAGTCCGCCCGATCGACTTTTGCTTTATAGCCGGGAGGTGGATGGCGTTTATTCTATTTTTGCTGAGCCTGAAGTATTAGATTTCAGCAATCGAAGGATTCAGTCCTTTCGGATGACAGAAAATTCCTCTCACGAAATGTATCCCAGTTTTTATGGAAAAGAATTTGTGAAGGGCGCTGAAACAACCTCCAATGGTCGGCCAGAATTGATGCTATTTACTTCCAATAAGGACGGTCAATTTGATCTTTATGAGACGGAATTGCCCTCCTCTCAAAGCGTACTTCTCTTTCTATTTAAGAATGAGCCCAAAACTATCCGAAAACTAAGCTTGAACTCTACTTCCAATGACCACATGCCTTTTGTATTTGGTGATTTGTTGGTGTTTGCTTCCGACCGTCCGGGCGGATATGGGGGATATGACTTGTATTACTCCAAGAAAACAGTGAGCGGATGGTCAGAACCAGTCAACCTCGGGCCTCAAATCAATTCTGTACATGATGAATACAGACCGGTAGTCTCATCCTATCCTGAGTTCGCCAATCAATTGATGATTTTCTCTTCCAATCGGCCCGGAGAAATGGGAGGATTTGATCTGTATTTTGTTGGTATTCCGAAGTTTTGATGTGAAATAAAGGTTGCCTTTCCCAACTAGTTCCTAACTACTGGTAATTATACCTATGTAACGCCTCCCTGGTCAAATTTCTGGTTCGACGGTCGAAAAAGCTGGAGAACACATTCAGTCCTATTCCGGTAAAAGTCATAGGGAGTAACAGTTGGTTTTGAGTGGACGATTGACGCTCAAACCCTATGGCTACAAACATAATTCCGAATCCAAGAGCTGAATTGGCCACATTAGTTATAGTACTCACTTTTTGTCTTTTGATGACTTGCTCAAACATTCGATGGGCTTCCTCATTGGATTGAAGTCGGGACAGCACCTGGGCATTTTGGAGGAGCATTGGCCCTTCATAGATATCGATTCTTGACCCAAAAAATCCAGCACTTTTATCCATACTTAAAAATGCATCCGCACCTCCTGAATAATGATAGGCATTGAAGTCATTGATGGTTCGTTGGATTCTTCGCTCTGAATCAGCGATGAGAATGTTTCCAGTACTGTGTAACATTCCTCCTCCAAAAGAAGTCCAAAACCACGGGCGGACATTGGCCGGTGTAATTTCATTGGTAAAGAGATACGCGATGGTACCGAGAGTCACGGATATTCCCGAAAGACGGATTCCATAACCCAAATTCTTTTTCCGTTGATTCTGAAGAAATCTAAAGTCCTCCGTTTGGACCGATTTAACCAAATTCGCTACCTCTTTTGGGCTTGATTTTTCACCTTCAAGGTAGTAAGTGGTTTTGTTGAAAAAGCCCTCTTTGAAGGTGATGATGGGCTGCTGAGAATAGCCTCCTGAGAAATAAGCGTGGGAGCTTGGTGTGTTTTGGGAAAAAGCTATTTCTACCGGAAACAGAAAAAATAATAAGAGAGGCACTTTCCAAAATTTGTTTTCCATAAGGTTGATTTTTATTTACCAACTACTTAATCCGAAAACGAACGATTTAAATGAAAGTTGTTTCAATGAGTTTTTAAATTTCTTTTTTATTCCTTTTAAGAATTGTATAAAAAAAGACCTTCCAGGTTTTCAAAACCTGGAAGGTCACTCAAGTTTGGCTAATTTCTGGTATGAAACGCTGCTGCTAGTGTAGGATTATCTGATTTTTTGAGTGCTTGTAATTTTTTCTGGATGTTGACGAAGTCGGAGAAATTGATTTTTGAGGCGTCAGCCC